>JAIRTI010000008.1 GCA_031255035.1 Desulfovibrio sp. | reverse complement strand
CAGCAATTCTCATTATGAGCTTTTTAAGGCATGCCTCCGGCGGCCAAAGGGGCGCTGCCCCTTTGGAATCCCCGCCGGGGGAAATGATTTCCCCCGGACCCCCTCAGTTTGGCTTCCGGCTGCGCGTATCAACAGGGCAACACTCCCGTCACCCAATCGCCGGGTCCAGGTGCGAAGCTGGGGCCGGCAAGGTCCTGGCGGGTGTGGGCAGAGCCCACATGCGATCAAATTGGCTTCGACAAAATGAGAATTGCCGGCCTTTTTTAACTTGTATTGCCTTCACGCCGGTTACAGCGTATTCTTGTTGGCCTCAAAGGAATGTCATAAGGAAAAAGGCCCGAGTAAGCCCTATGAACGTTTCATCTTCCGCTCGCGCCCGTGACGGCGACGCCCTGTACAAGTCGCTTTGTTCGCGGCCTTTTATCATTGCCGGTCCCTGCGTTCTTGAAAGTTACGAACTGGCCCTGGACGTTGCCCTGGCCGTCAGGGAGGCGGCGGAGGCGGCCGGGCTCACGGCGGTTTTCAAGTCTTCGTACGATAAGGCCAACCGGACTTCGGCGCAAAGTTTTCGCGGCCCCGGCATGGTTCGCGGTCTGGACTGGCTCGGACGCATCCGGGAGGAAACGGGCCTGCCCGTCATCACCGACATCCATGAACCCGATGACGCGGCGGTCGTGGCAAAAGTGGCGGATATCCTTCAAATTCCCGCTTTTTTATGCCGTCAGACCGCCCTCCTTGTCGCGGCCGGAAACAGCGGGGCGCTGGTCAACGTGAAAAAGGGCCAGTTTCTGGCGCCCTGGGACATGAGGCACGTGTACGACAAAATCGCTTCCACCGGAAACAGCCGCATCTTGCTGACCGAACGCGGGGCGTCCTTCGGGTACAATAACCTGGTTGTCGACATGCGCTCTTTTGCCATCATGGGCGAAATCGGCGCTCCGGTCGTGATGGACGCCACCCATGCCGTACAGTTGCCGGGAGGGCAGGGGGCTTGTTCCGGGGGCGACAGGCGCATGGCGCCCGCGCTGGCCAGAGCCGCTGTGGCCGCCGGCGCCGACGGGGTGTTCATGGAATGCCATCCCCACCCTGATTCCGCTTTGTGCGACGGCCCGAACAGCCTGGCTCTCTCTGATCTGGCGCCGCTGCTTAAAGAACTTTCAGCCATCTGGAGCCTTCTGCATGCATAGCGATCTGGGCGCGTTGTTTTTCCCCATTCAGGCGGCCGTGGACATCCGTCTGCTCGTTCTGGATGTGGACGGCGTTCTGACCGACGGCGGGTTGTATTACGACTTGCGCAATCAGGTCATGAAACGCTTTGACGTGCAGGACGGCCTGGGCATCAAAATCGCCCAGAAAGCCGGGATTCGCGTCGCGGTCATCACCGGCCTGGACTCGGACGCCGTTGAGGCCCGCGTCCGGGATCTGGGCATCGGCGACTATTTCGCCGGTTTTCTGGATAAGCGCGCCTGCCTGGAAGAGCTTAAAGACCGCCATTCGCTTCAATGGGAACAAATGGCCTACCTTGGCGACGACTGGGTGGATCTGTCCGTCATGGATATGGTCGGACTGCCCCTGGCCGTGGCCAACGCCCAGCCGGAAGTCAAAAAAATAGCCGCCTACGTGACAACGGCCAGGGGCGGCCAGGGCGCGGTCAGAGAGATTATCCGCCACCTGCTCATGGCCCAGGGCAAGTATGAAGAGGTGCTGGCGGCCTGGAGCCATCCGTGCTGAACGCCTCCAGGAAAATTATGATTGTGGCCACAGCCTTGGCCCTGTTGGGCGCAGGCCTCTGGTTCATGCCGGAGCGCGAGCCTGATGGCGGCACAGATCCATCGGCCAGCACAGGCGCTTCCCCTCAGGCCGTCGGGACGGAGCAGGGCGCGGAAGCGTCCTCCCGGACGCCGCCGGCCGAAGCGCGTGCCGCTTCGGAGCAGGAAGACAAAAGCTCTTTGGAACTGGCCTTAAAAAACATCAACCTGAGCCAGGGCGAGGGCGGGTTCGAGTTGTGGCGTCTGAAGGCCCAGTGGGCGAACATGCAGCAGCAGGACGGCGGTATTTTTGTTGAACAGCCGCAACTGACTTATTTTATGGGCGAAGACGGCAAAGAGCTGCATGTGCGTTCGGATCAGGGCGACATCGCTCAGGAAAGCCATATTCTCCGATTTTTCCAAAACGTGCGGGTCACCCAGGACGACAATATCCTCACCGGCCAGATACTGGTTTACAACGGCACCGCCAAAACCATGACTTTTCCTGATGGCGGCGCGTTCAACACAAAAAACGCGGACGGCCAGGCCAACCGGATCATCTGGTTTGTCAATGAGCAACGGCTTGAAGCGGAAGGCAATGTGGTTGTCTTTCTGGAAGGCCCGGCCCCATAAGCCGTCCCCGAAGCTGCCCCGGAAGCCTCGACGCGATAAACTTTGTGCCTCTGAATCCCCCTCAACCGGGCGGGATGCTGTCTCAAACGGTATACGTCCGCCCAGTGCGGCAAGGAATGAAATATGATAAAAACCGCAGTATCGGCGCTATTGTCGAGTCTTGCGCTGCTGGTCGTCTTTTTTCTATGCGGCGTTGTCCCGGCCATGGGCGCGGAAAGTGACGCGAGCAAAAAAATACCGACAACCATAACGTCGGGCCGAATGGATTATGACGCCAATGCCCAGCTTGTCCACTTCATCGGCAATGTGCATGTGATCCGTCCGGATTTTGAACTGTGGTCGGAAAAAATGACGGTTTTTCTGGAAAAGAAAGGCGAAGGCGACCCGGCGGCTTCCGATCTCGGCGGGGCCGGCATGCAGGCCGGGGACATCGATCGCATCGTGGCCGAGGGAAAAGTGCGCATGAAGAGCGAAGATCGGCGCGGCACCTGTAAAAAGGCGACCTATTACAGCAAGGACGATCGCTTCGTTATGGAAGGCAACCCGGTATTGACCGATGCCAAACAGAACGTGATCAGCACCCGGCAAACCATCGAGCATTACTTCAGCACCAACCGTTCCGGCATGCCCAGCGGCGGCAGCATTACCTTTTATTCACCCGACAAAACCGAAGACAACCGCAAGGGCGGCTTGAAGCTGGAGGCGCCTTGATGCTGACGGCAAGCTCTGCGAACGGCGTTGGCGGCAGCCACCTCATGGCGCAAGACCTTCATAAGCGCTACGGCGACAGGGAAGTTGTCCGGGGCGTCTCGCTTGACGTTCATGATAAGGAAATCGTCGGCCTTCTTGGCCCGAACGGCGCGGGCAAGACGACCAGTTTTTACATGATCATCGGCATCCAGAAGCCGAGCGCCGGTTCCGTGTACCTGAACGGCGCCGACATAGTCGGGTGGCCGCTGCACGAACGCGCGCGTCACGGCCTTTCCTATCTTCCGCAGGAAAGCTCCGTGTTCCGCCGGCTGTCGGTTATGGACAATTTGCGCATTATTTTTGAGTATACGGGGCTTTCCAAGGCGAAACAGAAACAAAAAGCTGAACAATTACTTGAAGAATTCAGCATCGCCCATTTACGCCATTCACTGGCCTCGCACCTTTCCGGCGGGGAACGCCGCCGTCTGGAAATAGCCCGTTCCCTCATACGCGAGCCGCAGTTCATTCTTCTGGATGAACCCTTTGCCGGCATTGACCCGCTGGCCGTCGACGATATTCAAGGCCTGATTAAAGACTTGCGTGAGAGAAATATCGGCGTCTTGATCTCCGACCACAACGTGCGGGAAACCTTGCGTATTTGCGACAGGGCTTATCTCATGCATGAGGGACAGGTTATTGTCCACGGCACGCCGGACGATCTGATCAACGACTCCAAGGCCCGCCGGGTCTATCTGGGAGAAGCCTTTCAAATGTGACCCGCCAAATGTGTGACCCGCCGGCAATTCTCATTTTGATGAAGCCAAGCAGTTTGCATGTGGGCTCCGCCCAAACCCCGCCAGAGTCTGGCCCATTCGCCGGGTCCAGGTACGAAGCCTGGGGCCAGGAGAATGTATCTGACAAGTCCGTAAAAAGCTCATAATTAGAATTGCTGGTGGTGACCGCAGACGGTCACGCCCGGTAAGCCGTGCCAGGGCGCGAGGGCAGACATGGCATGCGCTTTTTTACAGCCTTGCCTTCGTTGTACGAAAGTTAACATAATTTACATTATGGGCGAAATATTATACGGTAACATACTGAATTTATTATTATAAAAACCACAAAAAAGACCGGACATCTGAATCGATTCCCGGCAGCATAGATTCCCGACAGCGCCAGACCGCGTTGCGGATTTGTTTGGGTTGTGGCTTTGGGTTGTGGCTTTGTGCGGTGTGCCCCTGAATGAGGGGTCCAGGGGAAATCATTTCCCCTGGTGGGGTTCGGGGCAAAGCCCCGGCCGGTTTGAGTGTCACCTCTCCCCGGCCAAAACGAAAAATAGCGCTTCCCGGGTGTTGCCTACACTCCACGAACAAGATATTAAATCAGTGTGTTCCTAAGGAAACACTCCTTCAAAAAAGACGCGGCAACAACTTTTCAGGGAGACGCCATGCTTTCCAGCGTTCGCGCGCTTGTCATCACCGGCTACGGCGCCAATTGCGAGGTGGAATGCGCCCACGCGGCCTCACTGGCCGGCGCCGACAAGGCGGACATCGTCCATTTCGCCGACATCGTCGAAAGCCGCGTCCGCATCGGCGACTACAACTTTTTGATCTTCCCCGGCGGATTTCTGGACGGCGACGATCTCGGCGCGGCCCAGGCGGCGGCCCAGCGCTGGAAACACGCCACGCCCAAAAGCGGCGAGCCGCTGGTCAAACAGCTCCTTGCCTTTATTGACTCCGGCGGATTGATTCTCGGCATCTGCAACGGTTTTCAACTGCTCGTCAAACTCGGCCTGCTGCCGGCGCTTGACGGCCGTTATCTTGAGCGCCAGGTTTCCCTGGCCCATAACGCCTCCGCCCGCTATGAAGACCGCTGGTGCCTGCTTAAAGTCAATGAAAAAAGCCCCTGTATTTTTACCAAGGGATTGAGTTCGTTGTATATTCCAGTACGGCACGGGGAAGGCAACCTCGTGCCCGGCGATCAGCGGATCCTGGACGGCCTGGCCGAACACGAACTGATCGTCGTGCAATACGCGCACCCTGAAAGCGGCGCGCCGACCGAAGAATATCCACACAATCCCAACGGTTCACCGCGCGGCATCGCCGGTTTGTGCGACCCCAGCGGCCGCATTTTCGGCCTTATGCCCCACCCCGAAGCCTACAACCATCCCACCAACCATCCGGGATGGACCAGAGGCGAACAGGCGACGCCCGGCCTGAGCATTTTTGAAAACGCGTTACGGTATTTGCGCGGAAAGCGGGCATGATTCCCTGTCACGTCTGCGGTAAAGACGCCTCCACCGGCTGGACCAAGGGTTTCGCGCCCGCGCCCGACAGCCAGAAACTGGCCTTGTGCGCCGAACATAACACCAAGGAAAACCGTCTGGCCGTAGTGAAGGCCTGGCAGGCCCTGTTCCTGCGCAACATCGCCGTCATGACCGACATCGCCCAGCGGAAACAAGCGCCGTCCCTGCATGTGGCCACCATCCACTTCAGCGGCGGCGGCATGCTTTCCTTCACCTGCACTTCCTGCGTCCCGACCCCGCAAGGCACCTTGCGGATAACAAGCCCGGACGGCCCTTGCAGCACATCAGAGAGTACACGCTGCGGCCGGTAATTGAAGGATTCACGGCCCTTGAGAAGGCGCAAGGCGAAGCGTCGGCCCTTTCCGCCCCGCCCGCCATTGAAACAAGCGAACCCGTCCCGCCGTCAGAAGAACCCCTTCCCCTGGTGGGGTCCGGGGCAAAGCCCCGGCCGCCGGAGGCATTGCCTTTCAAAGTTAATCCGCTCTAACTCCCGTCGTTTTGCCGGGTCTTCCAGCGTTTGTGCATCCAGAACCATTGTTCCGGATACTGCCTGACCATGGAGGCCACGGCATCGGTGTAAAAAACGGCTATCCGCCTGACCCGCTCCCGGATGCTTCCCTGCAAATCCGCTGTATGCAACGGCGGCAGCACATGCAGGATGTGGCCGCCCTTCCCGTCCCGCAGCAGAAACACGGGATAGACGGCGGCTTTGGCGCGCAAAGCCAGACTGGCCGGACCGATGTTCACGGCCGCGATATCTTCCAGAAACGGCAAAAAAACCGCCTCTTTACGGCTGGTGTTGTGATCCACCAGAAAGGCCACGACCCCGCCCGCCCTGAGTTCGGGCAGGACGACCGCGGCGGCGTTGCGATGGTCCACGGCCAGCATGCCCCTGGTGCCGCGCAACTCGGCCATCACCCGGTTCAGGGCTTCGTTTTTCTGACGCCGCACCACTACCATGCGCTTTCGATTCGGGAGAAGATCCGCGCCCAGGCCGGGCATCAGTTCCCAGGAACCAAGGTGGGCCGTGGCGATGACAATCGGCGCTTTTTCCTGTTGAAGCAGAACTTTAACTTTTTGGGTGTATGTAGCGCTGACCGAACTGTCCATAAAGAAACGGTCCGCGTGGAAGATTTCCAGAAAGGAGAGGAAATTCTCCCTGAAGCTGGCCCTGGCGACGCGCTCCGCCTCTTTTTGCGAAAACCGCAGATGTTTTTTGAGGGCTTCCACGGCTTCGCGCCGGCGCG
Organism: Desulfovibrio sp.; assembly: GCA_031255035.1. Classification (GTDB taxonomy): domain Bacteria; phylum Desulfobacterota; class Desulfovibrionia; order Desulfovibrionales; family Desulfovibrionaceae; genus Frigididesulfovibrio. The sequence goes on along the minus strand of JAIRTI010000008.1, from coordinate 3,098 downwards.
AAGGCGCCAGATGCCAGAAACAGAAGGCGGCAACCGAGGCCATGCCTTGCAAGCTTATCCAGGAAAGGCGGCTCAAAAAGGCTGCCGACCGGCGCAACAGACGATACTGCATGGTCTTATCCGTGGTCGTTCAAGTCCGGGGGGCGAAGAGCGTGGAGCCGTTGTTCCAGTTCCAGAGCTTCCTTTTCCACTTCGGCGTCCGAGAGGTCTTGCGCGGCAACCAGGTACGGAGCGCCAAAAACGATATCCACCCGGCTGAAGGGAAGGGGAAGCTGGAAACGGTCCCAGGAGCCGAAGACCTTGGCCTTGCGGGGAAAAAGGCGGACCGGCACCAGGTACGCCGGGGTTCTGTAGGCCAGAATGATCGCCCCCTGCTTGGCGACATGGCGCGGACCGCGCGGTCCGTCAAGCGTCAGCACGCCGTTACAGGCTTCTTCACGCATGATGCGCGCGGCCTGGAGCAAGGCCCCCAAGGCCCCTCTGGAACTGGAGCCCCTGGCGGTCCTCAGGCCCAGCGATTGCAGCAGGCGGGCCAGGTATTCGCCGTCGCGGCTCTGGCTGACCACCGTGACAAGGCGCAAGCTGCGGCGCACATGCATCAGGGTGAAAAGCTCGTCATGCCACAGGGAAAACATCATGGGTTTTCTATCGGCCTCAAGGACGTCAACGGCCTCCCGCCCGGTTTCGACAACCGTCAGGCTCGCGCACCACAGCCGGTACAAGCCGTTGATAAGCGGCGCCACAAGAGCCGGGGGGATTTTCACCGCTCCCGCTCCGCTGTGCTTTGCCGCGTCGGCGTCCGTTGCGGCGTCACGCCCCCTCCCCTTTTCCGGCCGAAGCCTCGACGCTGAACTGCATTTCATACAGCCGGGCATAGAGGGGGCTTGCGTCCAGCAACTCCTCATGCCTGCCCTGGGCGACAATTTTCCCGCTATCCATGACCAGGATGCGATCCGCGCCGATGACCGTTGACAGGCGATGGGCGATGACGATGCTGGTTCTGTCTTTCATAAGGTTTTCCAGGGCTTTCTGGACGACGCGCTCGGATTCCGAGTCCAGGGCGCTCGTGGCTTCGTCCAGGATGAGCAACGGCGCGTCCTTGACCAGGGCCCTGGCGATGGTGAGACGCTGCTTCTGTCCGCCCGACAGCTTGACGCCGCGCTCGCCCACAATGGCGCCGTAGCCCTCGGGCATCACGGCAATAAAGCCGTGGGCGTAGGCGGCTTTGGCCGCTTCGACAATGCGGCTTTCGTCAACGTCGCTCAGACCGTAAGTAATGTTTTCGGCCACGGAAAGGTTGAAGAGAAAATTATCCTGGGAAACCATGGAAATCAGCCCGCGCAGCGACTTCAGGTCATACTCCTCAAGCCCGTGCCCGTTGATGCTGATTGTCCCTGCCTGCGGGTCGTAAAAACGGGGAATGAGATTGACGAAGGTCGTCTTTCCCGCTCCCGAAGGCCCGACGATGGCCAGCCGCTCCCCGGCCCTGATCGTAAAGCTGACGTCGTCAAGAGCCAGGGTTCCGTCGGGATAGGCGAAGCGCACCCGCTCGAAGCGCAGTTCCCTGAAAGACGCTTCCATGGGTCTGTCGCCGCCTTTTTCAACGCCGAGGTTCTCATCGTCAAGAATGCCGAAGACGCGTTCGGCCCCGGCCAGCGCCGCCTGGATGTTCAGGTTGGAGTTGCTCAGCTTTTTGACGGGGTCGTACATCAGGACCAGGGCGGTGACAAAGGAGAAAAACGTGCCCGGCGTACTCTCGCCGTCAATGACCTGCATGCCGCCTATCCAGATGACGATGCCCACGCCTAACGCGCCGACGATCTCCATGACCGAGGACGAAAATTCTCCGGCCAGAATCGATTTCATGGAGAGCCGCAAGAGCCGCCGGTTTTCCCGGTCAAAACGCGCCCGTTCCTTCTGCTCGGCGCTGAAGGCCTTGACAACGCGAATGCCGCTGAGCACCTCCTGCAACAGGGAGGTGATGTCGGCCACCATGACGTTGCCCTTGCGGCTGAGTTTGCGCATGCGGCGGCCGAAATAAATGAAAGGGAAAAAGGCCAGAGGCAGCACGATAACGGCCCAAAAGGCCAGCTTCCAGTTCTGGTAAAAGACCACGCAGGCCAGGCTGACCAGGGAGATGATCTGGCGCACCAGCATGACCAGGGCCGGCAGGCTGTTGCGGATGGACGTGACGTCGTTGGTGATGCGCGACATCAGCATGCCCACCTGGGCGCCTTCGTAAAACCTGATGGGCATCATGATGATCTTGTTATACATTTCATCACGAAGCACTTCCAGCACACGCATGCCCGCAAGCTGCATGAGGTAGTTCTGTAAAAGCTTGGCCCCGGCCTTCAAGGTGGTGACCACAAGATAGGCCACGGGAATCAACAAGAGAGCCGTCGTCTGTTTGTTGATGAAAATATCGTCCAGAGCCGGTTTGACCAGCCAGGCGATGCCGGCGTCGCACAGCCCGCCCAGCACCATAAAAACCGTGGCCACGACAATGTGCGCTTTATAGGGCAGAAAGTAGCTTACGCAACGCTTGAACAGCGCAAGGTTGTCGGGATTGCTCAGGGTGTGGTGCGAAGGCCTGTTTTGTTCGTCAGCCATGAATCCCTTCTGCGGGAAATATTTGATGGTGAAGCGCCGTTCCCCGTGCCGCCTGCTGCCGGGCGCATCGCCCTCCGGCAGCAATTCTCATTTTGATGAAGCCAGCCAGTTTGCATGTGGGCGCCGCCCACACCCGCCAGGACCTTGCCGGCCCCAGCTTCGTACCTGGACCCGGCGAATGGGCCAGCAATTCTCATTATGAGCTTTTTGCGGACTTGCCAGATACATTCTCCTGGCCCTCCGGCATGGTGACAGGCTTTTCGTCCGCGTGTATACACAGATATCTTTTCCGCCATGGCGCGGCGTTCGGGCTGAGCGCGTTTAACGCTCCGCGCCCCCGCCGGAAAACACTCAAGGAGTCTTTATGCCAGAAAACATTCTGAACTGCCAGAACCTTCCGTGCCCCGAAGCCGTGATCCGCGCGAAACGCCTGCTGGAAGCGGACGCCCCGGACAAGCTGACCGTCATCGTCCACAAAAACATGC
>JAIRTI010000003.1 GCA_031255035.1 Desulfovibrio sp. | reverse complement strand
AAATACGATTACGCCACCATCTGCGGCCTGCTCGCGGGCAGCATGACCGATCCCCCGGCCCTGGCTTTTTGCGTTCAGATGCTGGGCTCGGACGCGGCCTCGTCCGTGTACGCCACGGTCTACCCCTTGACCATGATTCTGCGTATTCTGTACGCTCAGGTATTGGTTCTCGTCCTCTACTCTCTGTTTTGAGAAGAGTTTTTTCCAATAAAATGAGGTAAGGATATGATAGCGTCAGCCGCGATGCGCAAATACGCGTCCCCCATCCTGGTCCTGACAGTCTGCCTGCTGCTCGCCGCCGGCTGCGCCCGGCAGCAAAGCCGCATGGCGCGGTTGTTGCCCGAAGTGGACACCATAACCAAGGCCCGGCTGTACTTCGGCCCCCCCAAAAGCACGGTTGAAGAGCCGGACGGCGCCATCCGCCACGAATGGCTGCTGGACAACGCCTACACCAAGTCAGGACAATGGGTCATCGAGAAATCCCCCTGGGTGACCCATGACAGAGACGGCTACCGCGTGGAACACTCCCGCAAGGTCTGGAGAGAGGGCGGAAGAAGAGTTGACTACTGCCGCCTGAGCATCATCTGCGACAAAGAGGGCCGCGTGCTGCGCTCGGACTGGCAGGGCAACAGTTGCGAAACTCTCATAATGCACGACCCCATGCGGCGTTAGGGTGGAGTGACAAAGACAATGCCTCCGGCGGCCGGGGCGCTGCCCCGGACCCCGCCGGGGGAAATGATTTCCCCCGGACCCCCTCAGTTTGATTCCGGCTGCACATAGCAACAGGGCACAACTTCAGCCACCCAATCGCCGGGTCCGGGGACGGAACTGGGGCCGGCCAGGTCCTGGCGGGTGCGGGCGGAGCCCGCATGCGAAATGGAGAAATAGGCAGTCTTTGAAGAGAATTGTGTCTATTACGCGGTCATCGGCCTTGCTATTTATTTATGAAAAATGGTGAAGACTTTGAAGGAGGCAGTCCGTTGACCCCTGAAAACATCATGCGGCACCGCATGTTCGCGGCATTATGAAAGGGCGCAAGCTTGGTTTGTGGTCCGGAATGGGGATGGTGATCGCCAATATGGTTGGCGCTGGAGTTTTTGTCAGCAGCGGTGCAATGGTTGACAGCCTGAATCCGGGGCAAATTCTGGCGGCCTGGATTGTCGGAACGCTTATAGCCCTGGCCGGAGCCAGGGCCTATTCGGGCATCGTGCGCCTTGTCCCCCGGTCCGGTGGTGAATATCGCTTCCTTTCCACGCTGGTGCATCCCGTGCTGGGATACCTGGCAGGCTGGGCGTCTCTGCTGATCGGGTTTTCCGCTCCGATAGCGATCAGCGCCACGGCAGCGGGGGCTTTCGCCGGTACATTGTATCCGGGCCTTAGCGCAACCCTGGTGGCGACATTGATGATCCTGGCGCTGACCACAGTTCACGCCGTCGGCATACGATCTTCGGTCGCGGTGCAAAACACGCTGGTGGCGGCAAAGATACTGCTTGTCGCGGGTTTTATCGTCGTCGGCTTGGTCGGCGGAAACAATACCTGGCCTGAATGGACGCTGTTCGCGCATCAGGCTGATGTTGCCGGCGGAAATATCGGGGAGGATGCCGCCGGGGCCGGCGGCTTTCCGATCCACGCTTTTATGCGCGGCCTGTTTTATATCGCCTTTACGTTCAGCGGCTGGAACGCGGCGATCTACGCGGCTTCCGAATTCAAAAATCCGCGACGCGACGTTCCCAGAGCGATGATGCTGGGCTGTCTTGTTGTCGGCATACTGTATCTTTGCATAAACTGGGTATTTGTCGCCAACATCGATCCGCTGGAACAATCCAGGATCGCTGCGGCGTATTATGAAGAATCCGCCCGGATCACGCTCGGCCACCGCATTATGGAAAACATTCTGGGCGAAGCGGGCGCGGCCTGCATGTCCGTGCTGGCGATCATCGCGTTCATATCCTCGGCCAGCGCGATGACCTTTCTGGGGCCAAGAGTTTACGCGACCATGGCCCGTGACGGATTTCTGCCCGCAGGCCTGCGCAGCGAAGAGGGAAAGCCGCCGGTCAGCGCCGTGCTGTTGCAAGGGGCGATAACCCTGTTCCTTGTTTTCGCCTATAACCTGACGGATGTTCTTGCGAATGTGGGCGCAATCCTGACCTTGTTTTCCGCTTTGACGGTTTTTTCACTGTTCTGGATCTGTTTCAAACGCAAGGAATATCAACGGCCCGCCCTGTCGGTTCTTCTTGCCGCCGCCGTATACCTTATGACCTCCGTCATCATGTTGTACTTTGGCCTCAGCGGATCGCTGACGCTGTATCTGTGGGTCGGAGCCTGCATTCCCGCCGCGCTTGGAGGGTATTTTGTCGCCAGAAGAAAATTTTCCTCCGGCAACGAATTCCCACAACATGCAAAGTAGACCCGCTTTTTTTGCCGCACGGCGCTCTTGTATTGCAAGAGTCCGCCGCGCCCCGTCTCTTCACCGGAGAAAAACGCGCAGTTCGTCGAGTTGCGCCCCGCGCGTACCGTCCGTCAAAAACAGACGGCGAACGCCCGCGCTGTGAAAAAAACGCGTTGCCAGTCCGATATCGGCGTTCGGGGCGTCGGTATGGGTGAGCACACCGGCCACCGGCAGGTTGAAGGCGGATGCGAAGCCGGGCGGGAACAGGCTGGAGCGGCGTGTCGCGTTGTGCAGAAAAAGCGCCCTTTCGCACCCGGCCGAAGCCGTGATGAGCGCCCGGTAAAAGCGCCTGTTTTCCAGAAATTCGCCCGGAGTGACGACAAAGGGACCGATGCGCTCCACGGCCATCACCCGGTTCGGAACGTGCAGGCCGTCCGGCTGGCCGCTGGCCAGGCCGCGCGCGAGGTTCTGATCAAGATTCCGGGCAAGAGCCCGGACAAGGGCGCTTTTACCCGAGCCCGTCTCGCCGATGAGCAAGGTCCGTTTCATGGCCGGTCATGAGCGGGTAATGGCTTCGCAGGCGTAGCGCAGGGTATTGGTAAAATAATCCGTCACGGCGGCAAGGGCGGCTTCCACGCTGGCAACGTCGCCCGTGACAAGGAGCGAGCCGCCGAAGCGGTCGAGAAAGCCCACATCCACCGCCGCCGCCTTGGTGGCGATGTCCGCGGCGATAATCACGCCTTCGCTCGGGGTGATGGTCAGTATGCCGATGGCGTCGCCCACCTGCTCCTCCAGGCCCAGCTTCAGGTAGATGCCTTTCTGCGGTCTGGCTATGAGGTGCGCCAGCGTCACCTGTTTGCCCGGCACGTATTCCTGGATGACGCGCTGTTTCGTTTCGTCCGGCATTCCAATCATGGCCTTTCCCCCTCCGGTTCGTGCGGCTTCCTGTCCCGATGCGCATACCAGCGCCGCGCACCGGCCGCTTACAGGATGTGCGCCTTGAGTTCGTCGCTGGGCGAAGGAATCACCACATGGCTGAGCACCGGCCCGGCCTGGCCCACGCCCGCCACGCCCGCGCTGACGCCCGCTTCCACCGAACTGACATCGCCGGTCATGACCACAAAGGCTTTACCCGCGAGTCCGGCGGCGAATCGTATCTCGACAAGATGCACCATGGCGGCCTTGGCGGCGGCGTCCGCCGCCAGAATGCAGGAAGCGCTGGTGTAGGTTTCGATAACGCCCAGCGCGTGCAGGCTACAGGGCGGCGTCGCCCCGCTGAGCGCCGGGATGACGTCTTCATGCACGCTGGCAAGGACAAAGTGATCGACGACCATGTCCCTGCCGATTTCCAGCCCCTTCGCCACCGAGCTTGACACGGCAGCCGTATCCCCGGCCACAACCGCGATATAGCGGCCGGGGCAGGTGGTGCGGGCGATCACAAGCATGACTTCGGAGGTCTTCACCATTTCGTCCGCCACGTGCATGCCCACAGCGATGCTGTTCAGTTCGACGCAGCCGATTGTGCGCAGTTTCATTGTCTCCACCTATCGAACCTTGATGGTTATCATGCCGTCCGCCACGGAAACGACTTCGCCGCCAATGCCCGCATGCACGCGCGCGGCCATGGTGCCCTGCGGAATTTCGCCGACAAGGCAGCCCTTGCGCACAATGTCGCCGACGGCGACAACGGGCAGGGACGGCGCGCCGATATGCTGGCGTAGGGGGATGCGCACAAGAGGCGCCTCCATCGCGCCCGCAAAAGCGGGATGACCGTCATAGCGCTCCAGATTCAGGCGCCGCACGAGCCGCGCCGTGGGGATGCGGCGTTCCTTGCGGAACATGTGCGCCGCAAGTTCGTTGCCGCGCGACTCCCAGGTCGCGCCTTCGGCCGTCAGCGTCTTTTTGATCAGCGCGTTGACTTCTCTGGGCGATACTTTCATGGGGCAGGCGAATTTTTCGCAGACGCCGCATTCGGAGCACAGCAGCGCCTCGCGGGCGATGGACGCGGACGCGAAATCCGCTGTTCCCGCCGCGCGCATGAGCTTGTGCGGATGCAGGGAATGGCCCAGCAGGTTGCGGGGACACAGATCGGTGCACTGCGAACACTGGCAGCAGACAGTGGCGGTTATGCGGCGCAGGCGTTCCGGGTCCATGACCTTGCCCGTGACCACAGCGTGATCCTTGGGCAGCACCAGCAGGCCGCTGGTCGTCTTGGTCACGCTGTGCGCCTCGCCGGAAAGGACGCGCCCCATCATGGGGCCGCCGTCCACCACCGCGTAGTCCGCGATAACCGGCCCTCCCGCAAAATCCAGCACGTCACGTACCGGCGCGCCTATGGGCGCCTTGACGACCATGGGACGGCGCACTTCGCCCGTCACCGTGAGATAGCGGTCCGTGACCGGCTCGTCCCGCATGGCAAGGGCGATGTTATAGAGCGACTCCACATTGCTGACCACGGCCCCCACCCGCAGGGGGATGCCGCGCTCGGGCACGGTTCTGCCCAGCACTTCATGCACGAGCACATGCTCGTCCCCGGCCGGATAGAAGTCTTCAAGCTCCGCCACTTCCAGCCCGTTCGCGGCATGCCGTGCGGCGGCGGCCCGGGCCGAGCGCATGGCCGCCCCGTGCTTGCCCTTGAGGCAGAGAATTCCCCTGGCGGCCCCGGTACATTCCATCAGCGTTCGCAGACCGCTGACAACCGTCTCGATCTCCGCCTCAAGCAGGTAGGGATCGCTCATGAGCAACGGCTCGCACGAGGCGCCGTTGACAAGCACCGTGTCCACCGCGGCGTCGGCCTTGACGTGCGCGGGCAGGCCCGCTCCGCCCGCCCCGACGACGCCCGCGTTCCGAATTTTTTCAATAATCTGCTGTTTCATCGCTTACCTGAACCGTCCTGTTCCGTTCCCGGCCGCGCCGCGTGGCAGCAATTCTAATTATGAGCTTTTTGCGGACTTGCCAGATACATTCTCCTGGCCCATTTGCCGGGTCCAGGGCCGGCCCAGGCCCTGGCGGGTGTGGGCGGTGCCCACATGCAAACTGGCTGGCTTCATCAAAATGAGAATTGCTG
>JAIRTI010000290.1 GCA_031255035.1 Desulfovibrio sp. | reverse complement strand
GCCGAAAAAGCCGTCCCCGGAGGCCGAAAGCAGGGAGCGCACCAGGCCGAGTTGCAGAGGCGACAGGTCCTGGATCTCGTCGACAAGCACATGGGTCCAGGGAGATTTGAAAAGGCCGCTGGCCGTCTGTTCAATCCAGAATTCGAGGAGATCGGTATAATCGGCGAGGTTCCAGGCGTTTTTCTGGACGGCGTAGCGCTCGCCCATGTCGGCGAATTCGGGCGGCGGCGGCGCCAGGCGCTCCCGCGCCATGTTGACAGCGGCCCAGCCTTCGCGCAGCGCCTGGCCCGAAGCGTCGGGGTTGGCCTCGGCAAAGACGCGTCGGGCGCTTTCCTCGGAAAGCAGCACGGGCACGTCGGCATGGGTCTTGTGCCACAGTTCCAGGGCCAGGGCGTGCAGAGTGTCGGTGCGGGGCAGGGAGACCCCGTCGCCAAGGGCCGCCTGCATGCGGGCGTCCATCTCCGTGGCGGCGCGTCTGGTAAAGGTAACGCCGACAATGCGCCTGGCGCCGATGCCCTCGTCCAGCAGGTGCAGGGCCCTGGCGATCAGTGTGCGGGTCTTGCCGGTGCCGGGGCCCGCCAGCACAAGCACCGGGCCCGGCCCGGCCAGTACCGCGCGCTCCTGCTCCCGGTTGAGCGTGGCCGGCCCGGCCTCGGCGGGTTCCGGCCGGCCCCCGCCGGCCTCCACCGCTACGGCCTTGACGGAGTTTTCCCTGTCGGGCGCTGTCTGCCGCCCGGAGAGCAACGGCGTCGAAGGCGCATCCAGGGAAGAAAAAAGAAAGTCCTCGTCCTCGGCGTCGCCCTGGCGTTGCCTCTTTTGTTTCGGCGGCCTGGCGGGCGCTTGAACGGCCGTGCCCGGAAGGCTCAGGCCAAGAGCCGTATCCGAAGACGCCAGGACTCTGCCCCTGACTGAACCGGCCCCGCGTCGCAGGTCGGCCCGCTCCGCCTCGCTGAACATTTTGACCGTCCCGTATTCGCCGTCAAAACCGCCCTGAAGCAGCACCTCGCCGCGCCGCATCCTTGCCAGGGCTTCGGCCAGGGGCGGAGAGTACCGTGCCAGATCCGTTTCGGGAACGTCTCTGAGCACCGTGAGTTCCGGGCCGAAGCGCTCCAGAACGGCCGCGTAGGTATCCCCCACCTTCCGGCTTTTGGCGCCGACCCCGAGAAGTTCGCCCAGGACTTCCGGCAGGGGCACCAGCGACATGAAGCCGCCTCCCCCCAGCCTGTCTGAACCGTCGCCGGGCTGGTACACGGGTTCGGACCGGTCCGACAGCTCCATGACGCGATTTAAGACCCCGATGGTCAGGGGCGCGCCGCATACCGGGCACAACCCGCCAAGCTCCCTGGTTTCGGCCGGGCTGAGGACGACATTGCACTTGCGGTGCCCGTCCATGTGGTACTTTCCTTCTTCGGGAAAAAATTCCAGGGTGCCGAGAAACCGCGTGCCGCCGGAGGCTTCCGGGCGCTTCAGGGCGTTGAGTATGCCCGAGTAGGAGACGTCTCCGGCAAAGACGTTGGCCTCCCGGCCCAGGTTATCGCCGGAATGGGCGTCGGAGTTGGAAACCAGCCGGAAGCCGTCCAGGGCGCTCCACAGGCGGTTCATGGCCGGGTCGGACGACAGGCCCGTTTCCAGGGCGAAAATGGACGAGGACAGATCGCCGAAGCAGTCCTCAAGGGAATCGAAGCCCGATCGCGAGCCGAACAGCGAAAACCACGGCGTCCAGATATGGGCCGGGATCAGGAAGGCCTGCGGGTGGGATTCAAGAACCAGTTCCAGCAGATCCCTGGAGTCCAGCCCGAGGATGGGGCGTCCGTCGGCGTTCAGGTTGCCGATGGTCTCCAGCTTTCGGCAAAAGGCTTCGGCAACCTCAAAATTCGGCATGAAGACGAGGTTATGGACCTTTCTGACCTTGCCGCCGCGTTTATAGATGGAGCTGATTTCCCCTTGCGGCATGAAGCGGACGGGCAGGCCGGGGGCCGCGTCCCGAAGCAGCGCGTGGGGCATATCCGGAAGGGCGGCCAGGGGCGAGGCCGGGTCGGCCAGGGCGTACAGGCCGCTGGCTTCATCGTAGCGGAGATGCTCGCGCAGTTCGTCGCGCCAGCGCGGGTGGGTAAAGTCGCCCGTGCCGAGCACGCTGATCCCTTTCAGCCGCGCCCAGGCCGCGAGCAGCGGGACGCCGAGCTTGCGGCTGGTGGCCCGGGAAAATCGCGAATGGATGTGCAGATCGGCGAGGTATTCCTGCATGGGAAAGGGGGGCTAAAGGGATGGGAAAGGGATCGTGTTCTGAAGTCGGACCATGGTAGCAGAAAGGCTGCCTGGTGACAAATGTTCCGGCCGCTTCTTCAGCAATTCTCATTATGAGCCTTTTTGCGGCCCCCCATTCGCCCTGTGCAAGGCAATGCCTCCGGCGGCCGGGGCTCTGCCCCGGACCCCGCCGGGGGAAATGATTTCCCCCGGACCCCCTCAGTTTGGGTTCCGGCTGCCGTATCAACAGGGCAACACTCCCGTCACCCATTCGCCGGGTCCAAGGCCGGAACTGGGGCCGGAACTGGGGCCG
>JAIRTI010000133.1 GCA_031255035.1 Desulfovibrio sp. | reverse complement strand
TTGATCTCAATCTCCGCTATGTCCAACCAACTACCATGCTTCGGGGTATGGTGCATTTCAAGCCTTTGGGCCAGCCTTCGCGCTTTTTCGGGTGGAAACGCCTCATACAACGAGGAAATCGCATGCGTGTTCAAGAGGAGCCAAACCACAAAAATCCATTTGAATTTAGCAACAATAGACGATGGCTTACTATATGAAAGAAAGCCTTCGGCAATTTTGGATCAAGAATAATCGGCAGAGCGCGCAAACTACTGTGCAGAACTGAATAAAGTGCGCCCAGCATCAGGAATCGACCTCTTATTCGAGTGAGGAATAGTACTGGGAGCATTTATTCTTGAACAGTTCCAGCACAGATCTTGCCAAAAAACCTGTGCTCGTTGAGTTTAGCGAAAACGCATGTCCCACAAACATGTTTCCCATTAATACATTAGCTGATTTCAAGTTTGTCATCCTGAGCTGATATGATTATTTTTCGCCTGCAGGGAAAAATAGTCGTCCCGCAGCTTCAGCAGCGCTTCGACGTATTCTTCCACTGCGCAGAGATCGCCGTTCTCCGGATGAATATACACGGAGAACCGCACATACAGGGCATGCACCAGTTCCTCCAATGTAACATCCTCTTTCCGTCGTTCCAGCGCCACCCGGTCTTTGGTCAGTCCCCATCCGGCATAGACCGGCATTCCGAAACAATGCGTTTCCTTGTCGCACATCATGGCTTCCAGCCCTATCTGCGACGTGCACACATAGACCTTGTCCACGGCTTCCAGAACGCACCAGGGGTTCACAATTTCCGTCAGCTTGTGAATCCGTCCGTTTTCCCGCACTTTTCCGTAATAGCTGCCCCGTCCTTTGGTGAGGGAATTGGGGTGCGTCTTGATGATGACATACGCATCCGGGTTCTCGGCTATCGCCGCATCCAGCATATCCGCGAAACTCCTTTCATTCGCCATGCCCCGCGTGATGGAGGCGTCCCGAAGGGACTGGTCCGCGACCAGCACCTTTTTTCCCGGCAGACGCAGAATGTCCGGCGTGCGGAAAGGCTGATAATTATATTTGGTGATTTTGCGTTCCCGTAGAAGGGCGATGATTTTTCCCGCCCGCTCCTTTTCCTCCGGCTGCAACACGCGCTCTTTCGAGTTCAGAAAACGTTCTATCCGGCTCGGAACAAGGGCGTCGTAATAAAAAGCCATGTCGTCCACAATCCAGGAGCAGGAGCGGCGATGGACCGGAGGAATGGATGCGTCCTGTATGTTGCTTGTACGCGAAACAAAGCCGGTTTCCACAAAATACAGATCCACTGCGCCCCGGAGCGCGGCAAGGAGCAGAAATATCTGTTTCTTGATCCTGCTGTTGCGCAAAATGTGAAAAAAGCCCGTCGTCGCCGGCATGTCGGCGTTTTCTTGCAGAAAAACAAAACGCCCGGCCCCGAACACCCGCAACAGCGAATCCTTGTCCCGCAATTCCCCGCCAAACGCCTCTTCTTTATCAAAGGTCAAAAGAGCCTCTTTCGGCGAAGCAAGAGATGGTATGTCAAAGGAAAGGGCGGCGCGTTTTTCCGCATGCATTTCCAGAAGAATGTCGCGAATGCGTTGGAAGGTGAGCGCATGCTTTCTCTCGAAGCGGGATTTCACGCGTCCGGGCCAATGCAGGGCCCAGTGCAGAGCCAGCGCCGCCGCATGTAAGAAGGGGCCGCGCTTTCTCAACATGCAGAGCCTCGCCTAGCCAGATGTCGGGACGCATGTCGGGGCGCTTGACGGAAGAGGCCCGAGGGGCGAAGGGAAAAGGGGAAACGCCGAAACGGCCATACCCCGCAGGGGAGGTATGACCGCGCGCAAGCGCGAAAAATCGGTATCTCTTCCGCCGGCAGAAGGCGCAATGCTTTGCCGGAGAAGAGAAAGTAGAAATTATACAGGGTTGTTACGAGAGAGAGAGCAAGAAACGGGCCAAACGCATTATCTTAGCCCGTACCATCGCTGCCTGTTGTGTACAAACATTTATCCTTCGAGGGTTCACAACCGCATTATATACTTCATTAGACAACATGAGACAACTAATAGCGCGCCCTTGCGATGAATACAAGCGTTTTTTGAAAAAATTCATAACAACCCAGCATCAAAGGACTTTTAATAGAAAACGGATCTGATCTTCGCATGACATTCTCGGAGGATGTATGATGAATTTCTGTTTTCAGCCTTTGCTGAAACAAGGGGCAGAGCAACTCGCCATCTGCCTAAGCAGCCTCGAAGGCATTTCCACGGTGCTCTCACAGTTTGTTGAGCGGCATGTAAAAGTGACCCAGTTGAGGGTGTGAGGTGCACGTAAAAATGACCCACCCTGGACAAAAGTTTTCCTAAGGGAAAAAGTTACCTTCGGAGGACACCAGGAGATGTTGGGAATGGAGACGATCAGAAAAATACGTTTGGCCTTGAGAAAAGGGATGAGTATTCGGGAAGCGACGCGGAATTTTACAAAGAGTTGCCATTTAAGAGGTAGTCCCCATTGTGCGCAGCCCCGCATTCGATCAAATCTGGCTTCAACAAAGGCCGGCCTACTTATCTTCCAGTATTTTTTCCACTTCCAGCATTTTGCCTTCGGCCAGGTCCGGCGGGATGAAGGTGTAGCCGCATTGGCGGCAGCGCGGCAGTTCCACCTGGAAGGAACTGCCCATATATGTGATGTCCACCGGCAGGATTTCCAGAGGAATTCCGCATTGCCGGCATATCCAGCCTCGGGCGCTGACGCCTTGCAGTTCGGCTTTCACATCCGGCCTCCCTTGCGGGAATAGCCCTCGCAGGTCGCGGCCGTGTCCAGACCTTCGCCGGGCACGCCGGGGACAACCATTCGATGGCAGTAGGCGTCGTGCACGTCGTAGGCGTTATCGCCTGTCCGGGTGAATTCCACCCAGAAGGTGACCTGTTTCGGGCGCAGACAGTGCAGGCTGCGGCCCGTGTCCGGGTTGGCGAATTGCGGGCCGTTGTCTTTGGCGTGCAGCAGCACGGCCTTGATGTCGCTGCGCAGAATGCGTCTGGCATCGAGTTTCCGGGCCGTGTCCTCGTCCATGCTGAGTGTGATGCTGTCCATGCCTGCGTTCTCGGGCGGGTTTTCGTTCCACGCGTCATGCAGAAGGGTTGTGCGAAAGCTCAGGCGCCGTTCCTGCCGGGCGGAAATGCCGGGGGCCGGGCGTGTGGCCGCCTGTTCGGCGCTGCCGTCAGGAAAGAGCAGATCCAGAAGATGAAGGCTGTTTTTGCCCACGGCGCGCAGGCGGTCACGGCACATGGCGCACCAGGTCAACAGGGCGCGATCCGTGTCCTTTGCCCGGCTCAAGGCGATGGCGTCGCCCAGGACGGGGTTGGCGGCCGAGGCCAGGCCGCCGTACCCGCAACAGCGCGTCAGCGCCCCGCCCAGAGACAACTCCTCAACCTCTTGTCCCAGTTGGCGGGCGAGGGCGCGCACTCTGGCACGCGTGACGTCGCTGTGCCGGGCCGCGCAAGGGTCGTGCAGGGCCAGGTCAAGCCCGGCCGCGGCCGCGCCTTCGGGCAGGGGCAGGTCGGCCAGGACGTCCCACAGGGAGATGACCGGAATATCCGGCAATGCCTCCGTGAAAAAAGACATGCAGGAAGCGCAGGCCAGGATAAGCGTGGGCTCGCCGGCCTGTTGCCAGTCGGCGCGCAGCGAGGCCGCGCTTTCGGCGGTGAGCAGGTCGCGGCCGGACCACCTGGCCGGAGCGCCGCAGCAGCGGAAGAAAAACCCGACGCCGCCCCCGCCTTTCGGGGCGTTGCCGCTTTCGGGCAGATGGCGGCGGAGGTGCCGGTAGACATCGGCGCTCTGGCCGGGAAACGAGGCGGGGAGTTGGCAGCCGGGGAAGAATGCCCAGGCGCTTTGGCTCGCGCCAGGTTCATGGCGGAAAAAAGCGATGTCGGGCGCGTTGCTGAAAGCCATGTCTTCCAGGGCGAATTCATGGGCCGACGGCGGCATGCGGTTGCTGCGCGCCATTTCCCGCCTGGCCGAAGCGCAAAAAGCGCCCATATCGGCGCTGTTGGGGCAGACGGCGGCGCACAGGCCGCACTCGGCGCAGGAATTGATCTGCCCGTTGCTGCGGCGCAGCCCGTGGACCACCGAAAGATTATTATAAATTTCACGTGCGTAGCGTTTGGGATAGCCCTTGTAATTGGCGAGATACACGCAGTGTTTGACGCACTCAAGACATTCGCAGCGGATGCAGCGGGCGGCCTCGGCCACGGCTTCGTCCTCGGTGGGCGCGTCCGGATCAAGGGCAATCACCGGAAGGGCCGGGGCGACATCTTCAAGGTTCGTGTGCAAAAGGCTCTTGTAGACGCCTTCGTTTTCTCTGGCCGTTGCCGGCGACACCCCTTGCATCAGGCGGATGATGGAGCCGGCCGCCCGCTTGCCGTCCGCGGCTGCGCGCACGAAAGAAGGCGCGCCGCCCGGAGTGTCCGGCGCGCCGCCGGCAAAGACAGCGGGCATGGCGGTCTCCTGCGTCAAAAAATCGCTGATGCCGCCGAGAGCGAAGTCGGCCAGGCTGACGGAGGCGTCGTCAAGGCCGATATACAGGGCCAGGTGGTCTTCAAGCGCCTTGTCCCGCCAGGCCGGGGAAAACGAATCGACCAGGATGAATTCCACGCGCAGTCCGGTCAGGGCGTCCAGAGCGTCCGCAAGGACGCCTTCGGGAAGAACCGCGTTGTTGACGCTTTTCAGACGGCCGCCAGGAGACTGGCAGTGATGGATGACGGCCGTGTGGCCTTTTTTGCCCAGCTCCCAGGCCAGACAGAGCGAAGAAAGCCCCGCGCCCGCGACCGCGACGCGTTTGCCGGTAGACGGCATAAGCATGCCTTTGGCGGGTTTTGAAAAGCATACGCAGGCCCGTTCCAGCAGGGGCATGTTGACGGCCGCGTCGATTTCGGCCCTTCGGCAGGCGGCAAGACAGTCGCCTTCGCACAAGCGCCCCAGGAGATCGGCCAGGGGCATGGAGCGTTCAAGAAGCTTCCGGGCGTCCGACAATCGCCCCGCCGCCATGAGGCCGCAAAAGGCCCTGGCGTCGACATGCAAAGGACAGGCGGTCTGGCAGGCCGGGGCTTCTTCCTGGGTGCAGCGCTTTTCAAAAGCGCGCAGTTCGCTTTGTTCCATGGGAAAAAGATAGCCGATACGGCGGTCAAAAACAATTGCCAAAGGCATTGAGCGGCAATTCTCAATTTTGATGAAGCCAATTTGATCGCATGTGGGCTCTGCCCACAGCGCCAGGGCCCGGCCCTGGACCCGGGGATTGGGTGACTGGGGTGGCGCCCTGTTGCTGTGCGCAGTCAGAACCCAAACTGAGGGGGTCCGGGGGAAATCATTTCCCCCGGCGGGGTCCGGGGCAGCGCCCCGGCCGCCCGAGGCATTGCCTTTCACAGTTGGGAATGAGGGGCCGCCCGTGCGGGCGGCCCTTTTGCTTTCTTTAACGCCGTTACTTCTTCATGGCCTCAAGCACGCGTTCGGGCGTGGCGGGTATGCGCTTCACCCGCGCGCCGCAGGCGTTATAGATGGCGTTGAGGATGGCCGGGTGCGTGCCGCACAGGGGCACTTCGCCGGTGCCGGCCGCGCCGTGGGGGCCGAACTCGCGCGCTTCCTCAAAGTAGTGGATTTCCATGTCGTCCGGGACCTGATTGATATAGGGGATTCCCGCGCCGGCCATGGTCTTGTGCTTTTCGATGTCCTCAAAGTCTTCAAAAAGCGCAAAGCCGATGCCCTGGGTCATGCCGCCCCAGTTCTGGCCGTCCACCACGAGGCGGTTGTTGATCTTGCCCACATCGAGCATGTTGGTGATTTTGTCGACCTTAACCTTGCCGCTTTCCGTCTCGACGGTGACCTCGGCCATATAGATGCCGTACATATACACCATGAAAGGCTTGCCCACGCCCTTTTCGTTGTTGGGCACGCCGGGCACGGAATAGGTGCCGTTATAGCGGGTGGGCTTGCCGGCCGCTTTGAGTTCCGCATAGTCCATGTAGGTGCCGTCGGCCTTTTTCGTCGCGGCGAGCAGGGCTTCGCAGGCCACCCTGATGGCACCGCCGGTCATCACCTGCGAGCGGGAGCCTCCGGCCGGACCGGAGTTCGGGGTCTTTTCCGTGTCGGGCCAGGTGAAGCGCAGCCGCTCCGGCGCGACCTTCATGGGCAGCAGAGTCTCGTGGGCGGTGCCGATGGCCCCGGCGTCCGCGCCCTGGCCGTGGTCTTCCCAGGCCGTGCCCACGGTAATGCTGCCGTCTTCGTTCATTTCCACGTAGGCTTCAGAGGTGTCGGGGCCGTCAAGCCCGCAGCCGTAGACGCCCACGGCCAGACCCACGCCCTTCTTGTACGCGTCCGTGGAGTGCTTCCTGGCTTGTTCCAGCGCGGCCTTGTATTTGGGCCGCAGGGCGTCGAACATCTTGGGCAGGGAGTAGGAGTCCGGCACCTGGCCGCTGATGTTGGTGCAGCCCGGCCGGTAGACGTTCTTGTAGCGGAATTCCAGCGGGTCCATGCCCAGTTTTTCGGCCAATTGGTCCAGAGCGGTTTCCGTGGCCAGGCAGGACTGCGGCCCGCCGTACCCGCGAAACGCCGAACCCCAGGCGTGGTTGGTGCAGATGGTGCGTCCTTCGCCGCGAATGTTGGGGATATCATAGCCCGCGCCCATGAACTGGATGCCGCGCAGGGTCAGAAGGTCGCCGAATTCGGAGTAGGGGCCGTGGTCGACGTCAAAATCCGTTTCCATGGCCGCGAGCTTGCCGTCCTTGTCCGCGGCAAAGCGGATGGTGGTGTAGAAGGGCGAGCGCTTGCCCGTGTACTGCTGTTGCTGATGGTAATCGAAGACCAGCAGGCAGGGCTGCTTGGTCAACATGGTGGCGACGCCCACCAAAGCCTCGATGGTCGGGCTGAACTTGTAGCCGAAAGTGCCGCCCATGGGGTTCGCGGCCAGCACGAACTGGTCGGCCGGCACGCCGATGCCCTCCACAATCATGGCGTGGTGCAGGTGCACGCCGATGGATTTGGAATGGATGTGCAGCTTGCCGTCGTCGCTGTAATAGCCGAAGGCCACGTCCGGTTCGATGGGCAGGTGCGGCTGGCGGCTGGAGATGGTAAAATCTTCAACTGTGACGTAGTCGCCGCCGGCAAAGTATTTTTTGGTGTCCTCGCCTTTTTCCAGCAACTGCGTGAAATAATGGTTCGGGGTGCCGGGATGGATCTCGATGGCGTCCGGGGCCTTGGCTTCCACCAGGTTCATGTAGGCCGGCAGGACTTCAAGGTCGACGCGCACCTTTTCGGCCGCGGCCAGGGCCTCATGCCTGGTGGTCGCGCAGACCATGGCAATGGCGTCGCCGTACTGGAAGACCTTTTCATCGCAGAGGATGGGCCTGTCCCAGCCGTCACCCTTGTTGGCGGGGAAGGTGATAAGCCCGGTGATGCGGTTTTTGCCGACAACATCCTTGTGGGTGATGACCTTGAGCACGCCGGGCATTTTTTCCGCTTCGGCAAAATCGATCCCTTTGATCTTGGCGTGGGAGACCTTGGCCTGCACCAGAGCGATGTGCAGCATATCATCCGGGAACTTGAGGCCGAGGTCGGCGCCGTAGTCCAGGGTGCCGGTGACCTTGGCCACGGCCGTGGGCCTCGGGTATTTGCTGCCCCAGATGCGGCCGTCGGCGGGCAGAATGAAATCGAGTTCCGCTTCCTTCATTTCGCCGCGCAGCACCTTGGCCGCGTCCATAACCGCGTCCACCAGCGGAATATAGCCGGTACAGCGGCAGACGTTTTTGTGTTTCTGGAACCAGTCGCGCACCTCGGTTCGCGTGGGGTTCTGGTTTTCCAGCAACAGGGCGTGGGCCGAGACGATGAAGCCCGGCGAGCAATAGCCGCACTGCGCGCCGCCGTGCTTGATCCAGGCTTTCTGGATGACGGCCAGGTTGGCCGGGGTGCCGATGCCCTCAATGGTCATGAGCTGGGCGCCTTCGGGCACCCGTTTCATTTTGGTGATGCACGAACGGACGACCTTGCCGTTCATAATGACCGAGCAGGCGCCGCACTGGCCTTCGCCGCAGCCGACCTTGGCGCCGGTCAGGCCGAGCTGTTCGCGCAGCACGGTGACGAGTTTTTCCTCAGAATCGACAAAGACGTTGTGCTCGGCGCCGTTCAGAAAAAAGCGTTTCTGGATCATCGTTCACTCCTTGTTTCGCAAACCTGGTTGATACTGTCGAGAGGACGAACGTCGTTCCGGAATCTTTAAACGGCCGCCGCCTGAAGGCGG
Source organism: Desulfovibrio sp. (assembly GCA_031255035.1). Lineage (GTDB taxonomy): Bacteria > Desulfobacterota > Desulfovibrionia > Desulfovibrionales > Desulfovibrionaceae > Frigididesulfovibrio. Next base: position 475 of record JAIRTI010000133.1, on the reverse strand, counting down.
TTGAAGGCGCTCAACCCTTGCCGAAGGAACAGACCGGAAAGCGGCATTCGGTACATGCTTCGCAAAAACCGCCGTGCGCGAGACGGGCTATGTCCCGCGAGCAAATACGCATGCCCGCAAGGATGCGGGGCACGATCAGATCAAAAATACTGGCCCTGTGGAACATGACGCAGCCGGGCAGCCCCAGCACCGGCACCAGATCCTTATAGCCCAGCATGAACATGGCCCCCGGAAAAACCGGGGCACCGTAAGTGACGACCTCACAGCCCACGGCCCGGATGGCCGCCGGGGTCTTGTCGTCCGGGTCGACGCTCATGCCGCCGGTGACGCAGACCATGTCCGCGCCGGCCTTGATGGCCCCAAGGATGGCCTCGGCCGTGACGTCCGTCTGGTCGGGCACGATCCGCTGCGAGTGGATGACCGAGCCCCAGCCTTTGAACTTGGCGCGCAGCACCGGGCCGAAGCCGTCCTTGAT
>JAIRTI010000040.1 GCA_031255035.1 Desulfovibrio sp. | reverse complement strand
GGCGCGGGCGGAGAGGGGCCGAAACTTCACATCCGCTTTGTCCGCCGGGACGCCGCTCTGGCGCCCGGACAAGTGGCGGCCGTCTATGTGCCGCAATCCGGCAGCCCCTTGCTGCGCCTGGCCGGGGGCGGCGTCATCGAAGGCGTTGCGTAACCCCTGCAAAAAGAAAACGCTGATTTTTCATTTTGGCGTCGTTGCCGCGGCTTAGCAATTCTCATTATGAGCTTTTTGCGGCCCCCCTTTCGCCAACTGTGAAAGGCAATGCCTCCGGCGGCCGGGGCGCTGCCCCGGACCCCGCCGGGGGAAATGATTTCCCCCGGACCCCCTCAGTTTGGGTTCCGGCTGCGCGCATCAACAGGGACACCACACCAGTCACCCAATCGCCGGGTCCAGGTACGAAGCTGGGGCCGGCAAGCCCTGGCGGGGCGTGGGGCGGAGCCCTACATGCGATCAAATTGGCTTCGCCAAATCCATTCTCCCGGACCGCTCGGCCTGGAGGAAGCCTTCGCGTTTACCGAGTGAGGCAGGGCGTTTCGTCTGCGGTCCGCTTGATGGAATCAACGAGGAAATCCGACAATAAGCGCGCCGTGGCCGCGTTGGGATGCTCGTCGTTCTGGATGGTGTAGCGCTCTTTATGCTCGTCCCAGTCCGGCATCAGGGCGTTCAGATCGACGAAGCGCACGCCCGCCCTTTTCAAGCCCGGCCCAAAGCCCGCTTCGGGCCAGAGAAGCACCGTGAGGCGCGTCCGGTAACGCTCGGCGAGCAGTTGGGCGCTTCTGGCCAGTATGGCGACGTGAAGCTCGCCATATTCCTCCAGCGCCGGGTTTTCCAGGTCGTCAAAGCGGCGGTAAATCAGGCAGTTTCTGAAAAATCGCTTCACCGGCCCAAGGGTATAGCGGCTGATGTCGGATACCTTGCCGCGATGCTCCAACCGGCCGTTTTCCAGCACGTAGCGCGGACCCTTGCGCGCCCAATCCTGGCCGGCGCTGCGCATCTTGTGGTCTTCAATGGTCAGGAAAAAAGGAATGATGCAATCATAACGAGCGGCAAGGGGATCAAGAAAACCGTTCTCTATTTGGGCCAGCATCTGATGGGCGCCATAGCCGGGAAAGGCGAAGTTGAAGACCTGGTATTCCGGCCCGAGGGCCTGGCCGACGCGAAAAGGAAAGGCTTCCTCATCCTCAAGACCCATGCCGAAGGTGTACGAGCAGCCGAAGAAAACCACGGCGACGCTGGCGTCCGGGTTTTGCGGCGTGACGCGCCAGCCGCTCTCCAGCGTGGAATAGACCACGTTGTAGACCTCCTTGCCCTGCATGAAGCCCCTGGAAAGCAGACGCACGGCACCGGCTTTGAAGCGGCGGCCCAGAATCGGGTCGTCCTCGTCGACGCTTTCGGTGAAAGAGCGTAACTCTGGGTCGCTTCTGTCCCGCCTGGCCTGCTCGACGCTGTCAACGTCCATGAGCGAGCCGTGCGGCGTATCCCCCGGCGCGTCCAGACTGAGCCAGCCCTCCACAAGGAAAAGGGCAAGCAATACCGTAGCGCAGACAAGGCCGACGCTTTTAGCGGCCTCGGAGCGCACGGCGGCTGTCAGAAAGCCCAGAGCCACGCCCCAGGACAAAAAAGCGAACACCCAGACGTAAGGGCGCGGCATGAGCTTGCGCAAAAGGCAGCCAAGGAGAATAAAGAAAACAACGCCGAGCCAGAGGCGAATTTTCGGGTGTTTCAGCAAGACGGTCATAGGGGCCTTGTTACGGTGTTCCGGCGGCCCGGCGCGCGGCCAGGTCCGCGATGAAGCGCGCCGTCTGGTCGGCGGCAAAAGCGTTGGGGTGCCAGTCGTCTTTGATAACGTAGCGCTCTTTGTCCCGGCTCCACTCCGGCAGCGCCGGGTCCAGGGAAATAGCGTCCACGCCTTCTGACAGCAGCGCTTCGCCATACGGCGCATCCGGCCAGAGCAGGACGGTCAGCGGAATGTGAAAGCTTTCCCGCAGTTCCCGCGCCGATTCGGCCAGGATGGCCACATGCTGGCACCGGTATTCCTCCAGGCGGGCGTCGGGCTGCTTGAAAAAGCGCTCGTACAGCAGGCAGCCGCGCGAAAGCCTGTCCAACAGTGGTTTTTTTGGGCGCGGCCTGTCCGCGATATCGCCCGAGTAGCACACCATGCCGTTTTTGACGAGGTACAGAGGGCCGCTCTTCACCCAGTCCGCAGCCGCCGAGCAACGCAATTCGTGTCCGTCGATGGTGATGAAATACGCCTGAACGCTGGCGTAGCGCCGGACGATATCGTCAACGAATCCGTTCTGGATCTGCGCCAGCATCTGGTGGGCCCCATAGCCGTACAGGGCGAAATTGAACACCTGGTAGTCCGGCCCCAGCAGTTCGGCCACTCGGTACGGAATGCTTTCCTGATCTTCCAGCCCCTGCCCGAAGGTGAACGAGCACCCGAAAAAGACCACGGCCTTTGTCGCGCCCGGATTCTGGGGAGTCACCCGCCAGCCGCTTTCCAGGCTGGAATAGACGACGTCGTAGAGAAGTTTGCCGTTTTGAACGACTTTGGAGGAAACCCGGAGCGCCGCTTTTTTGGGGCGGGTGCCGAGCACCGGATCGTTTCGCTCCAGGTTGGCGAGGTACGGGATAAGCCCGGGATCGCCCCGCGCCGCGCGGGCGCTTTCCAGATCGCCCTGTTCGACGCGCGTCGGCCCCGGATGGTCGAAGGCCAGCCACGCCTCCACGGCGAAAAGGAGCAAAAAGAGCGTGGCCGCTGTCAGACCGATATTTTTCGCCCGCTCCGACGCCGGAAACGCGGTCAGAAACGCCGCGCCCATTCCCCAGGAAAAAAAGGCCAGCACCCACTGCCACGGCTCGGGCGCCTGTTTTCGCAGGAAAAAACC
>JAIRTI010000021.1 GCA_031255035.1 Desulfovibrio sp. | reverse complement strand
TCGGAATTGCAGCTTGGGGGCGGTTGTTCGCCGAGCGCCTGCTCAGGGTGCGGCGGCGGCTGCCAGTAGGCTGTGGAAGCGCTGACTTTTCGTTTTGGCGTCGTTGCCGCGTCTTTTTTGAAGGGGGGCGGGACAGAAGAGTCCAGCCCCCCTTCAAAAAAGACTTGCGCCTGGCCAAAACGAAAACTCAGCGCTTCCAGAGTGTTGCCCGCGCTTTTCCGCGTCCTTTCGCGCGCCTTTTCCCCCAGACTCCATGGCAAAGCTGACACGACTGACCATAACGCTGCCCGCCGCCGCCGTTGAAGCCGATGAGGATATGCTTTCCGCCCTTCTCGCGCAAAGAGTAAGTCACGGCTGGGAAGAAACGCGCCTGGCTGACGGCGCGTTGCGCTGCCTTGTCCACTTCGCTCCGCAAGGCGACGCGGAGAGTGAGAGCGTTGCCGCCCGCTGCCGCGACCTGCGAGCCTGCATTACCGCCGTTCTGCCCCAAGCTCTTTTTGAAAAAGACGCGGTCGCCCCGACCAACTGGGTCGAAGCCTGGAAGGATTTTTTCACGCCTGTGGAAGCCGGGGCGCATTTTCTGGTGCTCGCCCCGTGGATGGAAAAAGAGCGTCTCGCCGGCAGGCGCATCCCCCTGGTCATCGAGCCTAAAACCGCGTTCGGCACGGGGCATCACGCCAGCACCGCCCTGTGCCTCGAAGCCTTGTCCTCCCTGGCCGGGGAAGGGCGGCTCACGGCCGGAAGCCGCTTTCTGGATCTTGGCACGGGCACAGGAATCCTGGGCCTTGCCTGCGCCAGGCTCGGCTTGCGCGGAGACGGCCTTGACACCGATCCCGTCGCCGTTGACAACGCGCTGGAAAACCGGGCGCTCAATGCGGTTGACGAAAAAAATTTCCGGGTCCGGACGGGCGGCATTGAAGCGGCCGATCCTCCCTACGCTGTGGTGGCGGCCAATATTCTGGCCGGGCCCCTTATGGATATGGCCGCATCCATGGCCGTCCTTGGCGCGGATGAAGCGGGAAAACCCACGCTGCCCCTTCTGGTGTTGTCCGGCATCCTGGACCGGCAGGCCGAACAGGTCATTGAAGCTTACGCCGCTCAAGGGTTCAAGCGCCCGCGTGTTTTGACCAGGCAGGAATGGGTGGCTCTGATTTTTGAGTAGACGCGCCAAAACCCTCGCGGTGCCCCCGGCGGCCGCGTCCGCCGTCTTTTCCATGCCGCCGGAACAGCGTTCGGAATTGCTCAGGGCCTGGTATCTGGCACTGCTGGAGCGCCTGGGGCCAAGCCGCTGGTGGCCGGGTGAGAGCCCGTTCGAGGTAGCCGTCGGAGCGGTGCTGGTTCAGAATACGGCCTGGCGCAATGTGGAAAAGGCCCTGGCCTCGCTGAAGGCGAAAAAGGCCCTGGACCCGGCGTCTCTGCTGCGCATGCCGGAGGCGGAGCTTCACGAGGCCTTGCGGCCCTCAGGCTATTTCCGTCTCAAAGCCGGGCGCTTGCGCAATCTTCTCGCTTATTTCGCCGAGCACGCCGGCTGGGACAAGGCGCCCGGCAATCTCGCCCTGTCCTTTCTCAAGCGCAAGAGCACGGAGCGCCTCAGGCGCGAACTGCTCGCGGTCAAGGGCATCGGCGCGGAAACGGCCGACGCCGTTCTGCTCTACGCCCTGGACCGGCCGAGTTTTGTGGTGGACGCCTATACCCGGCGGATTTTCAGCCGTCACGGCCTTGTTCCGCCGGATATCGCCTATGAGGATCTGCGCGAATTCTTTATGCGGGCCCTGCCCGAAGACAGGGCTTTGTACAACGAGTATCACGCTCTCATAGTGCGCCTGGGCAACGCTTTTTGTCTGAAAAGCCGGCCCCGTTGCGCGGAATGTCCGCTGGGAGTATTCATGGACCATGCGCCGCTTTGATCCGCCATTGTTTTTGTCCGGCGTCCGCGCCCTCTGCCTTGGCATGGCCGTGGCCGCTTTTCTGGCCCTGTGCCTTTTCCCCTCGGACGGGTTCGCGGCCGAATCCCTGTCCCAGTTGGAACAGCGCCTCGCCAGGGAAAAGGAAAAGGCCGAGGAGCGCAGGCAGAGCCTGAAGCGTCTGACAGAGCAGGAGCGCAAGCTTAACAGCGACCTCGCCGCCGCTGAAAAGCGGATTCTGGAACTGGAAAAAGGCATCGCCCGGCACCAGACAAAGATCCTGGAGCTTGGCTCGGCCGACGACGAAGCCCGCCGGGAATACGAATCGCTTCTGGCCGAGCAGGCCAAAACGGAAAAGGCGCAGACGGAAAGCCTGCGCCTGCTCTGGGAAATTGAAGGCCGCCGCGTGCTTTCCGGCAGCCGGGACATGGCGGATTGGGCCAAAGTCGACAGGGAATACGCCTGGTCACGGGAACTGTACGCCGCCCTTGAAGGTTATCGAAAGGAACTGGATTTTCAGGAAAGCAGGCTGGCCCAGGTGCTCGGGCGGCGCGACAAACTTTCCCGCGACATACAGAACAGCCTGAACGCGGTCAATGGGGAAAAAACCAGGCTGCTGAAGGCGCGGCTGGACTATGACAAGCAACTGGCCGACGTCAGACGCCACAGGGCCGGGACCGATTCCGAGCTGCAAGCCGTCTTGAAGCTCATAAGCAGCCTGGATATAGAGATCGCCAGACGATCCGGCAGCGACATCGCCACGCTCAAGGGCAACTTGCCGAAACCGGTGACGGGCGGGCTCAAGGTGCGCTACGACCCCGACGCGGCGCCCGCTTCGCGGGGGCTTGGCTTTTCAACGGCGGAAAAGGCCGAGGTCCGGGCCGTGGCCGGCGGCACGGTCGTGCATAACGATGTTCTGCGCGGTTTCGGCACGGTGCTTATTGTGCAGCACGGGGATGATTACTATTCTCTGTACGCCTTCCTGGGCAGTTCGCCTTTGAAGGTGGGGCAGGATGTGCAAAGCCGTCAGAAGATCGGCACGGCCGGCTATTACCCGACCATCAAAGGGCCGGGGCTGTATTTTGAATTGCGTTTTAAGCAAAAAGCCATTAACCCTGAACAGTGGCTGGCGTTATGAAGCGCCGTTTCCGCGCCGTGCGCAAACCGTCCGTGGACGTCTGATATATCCGGAGGAAATCAATGCGTTTTTTTATACAGCCTCTTGTTGCCTTCAGCATGCTCGTCATGCTCGCCAGCCCGGCCTGCTCGGCCCCTGGCGACAAGTATAACGACATGAAGCGCTTCACCAAGGCCTATGATCTGGTCCTCGGCGGCTACGTGCGCGACGTTGACAATGAAGAGCTTATGAACGGCGCGATAAAAGGCATGCTTGAAGGCCTGGACCCGCATTCGACCTTTTTGAGCAAAGATGATTTCAAGGAAATGCAGGAAGCCACATCGGGAGAATTTTTCGGCATCGGCATCGAAATATCCACCGAAAACAACCAGCTCATCGTGGTCTCTCCCATTGAAGACACGCCGGCGGACAAGGCCGGGCTCAAGGCCGGCGACACGATTCTGGCCGTCGACGGCATGCCGACGCAGGACATGACGACCCAGGAAGCCGTTTCCAAAATTCGCGGCCCCAAAGGCTCGCCGGTCGAGCTTCTGATCATGCACAAAGAGGCCAAGGCGCCGGACACGGTGACCATCGTCCGGGACGCCATTCCGCTTATCAGCGTGAAGGCGCGTTTTCTTGACGACGACGGCTATCTCTGGGTGCGCCTGACCCGCTTCAATGACCGCACCACTTCGGAGCTTCTGGAGGCGCTTGCCGAACAGGGGAAAAAGGCGTCCATCAAAGGCATTGTTCTTGATTTACGCAATAATCCCGGTGGCTTGTTCAAACAATCCGTCACCGTGGCCGACGCCTTTTTGAAAAAGGGCGCCATCGTCAGCATGCGCGGACGGGGCGGCAAGGTTATTGAAACCCACGACGCCAGGGACAGCAACAAGGACGTCGCCTGTCCCGTGGTGGTGCTGGTCAACCAGGGCACCGCGTCCGCTTCGGAAATCGTGGCCGGGGCCTTGCAGGACCACAATCGCGCCGTTCTTATCGGCGAGCGCACCTTCGGCAAGGGCTCGGTCCAGAAAATCGAACCCCTGGGCGACGGCACGGCCATCAAGATTACCATTGCCCGGTACTACACGCCCAGCGGCCGCTCCATTCAGGCCGAAGGCATCGTCCCGGACCTGGAGGTGGCCTTTGAGCCGGCCAGGGACGGCGAAGCCAAGCCCATACGTTTTTTCGGCCCGCGCGAGAAGGATCTGTCCCGCCATCTGGAGAACGGGGCCAAGAATAAAGAGGCTGACAAGGACAAAACCAAGGAAAAGCCCAAACTGCTTGAGGACGCCACCAAGACCATTTTGGAGAAGGACAACCAACTGCGCATAGCCTTGCAGATGGTCCGCAGTTTGCCGAAAATTTCTGAAGTTCACGCCCAGTAAGGCTACTCGAACTTTTTCACGGCGTGACGAACTGTCCGGAACAGCATCAGCCCGCGCCGCCGCTGGAGGCGGCGCGGGCTTTTTAGCGCATTGTGTGGGGCGCGTCAGACCATGACGACCAGCAAAAAAAAGACCACAGGCCCTAAAAGCGGCGCCGCGAACAAAACCGCGAACAAGGCCGCGCCGGGGAAAAAGCGTCCCCGGAAGAAAAAAAAGGGCGTTCTGCTTCGAGGCGTTTTATCGGCTTTTCTGGCCGGCGTCCTGATTACGGCCATAGCCGTCTGGTTTTTGCGGGACGCTGAATTTACCTTCACGCTTTCACCGGAATCCCGGCAAGGCGAGCTACAGGCCGCGCAAAAAAATCAGACGGCCAGGCAAAGTCAGGCCCCGGAAGCCGCGCCGCGACAAACGACGGCCGCTTCCCGAAAAAAGGCCGCCCCTCCTGAAGCCCCCCCCCACAAGGAAGCGGCGTCACAGACTGCCCGGCCCGGGGCAACGGAGAAAAAAAAGGCGCCGGACAGCGAGGCCACGCACAGCGCCGTGACCAGCGCCTTGATCGACCTGCAAAACCTGCCCTATGAGGAGTCTCTGGCCGCTTCTCTGGACGAGCGCATTCGCCAGGTTGACTACGCCCTGATGCAGGCCGCCTGGATGCAGCGGCTTCCGGCGCGGTCCATGCGTCTGGTTTCCGTGGAGGATCGCCTTGAAGGCGTCGAGCCCTATCAATTTCAAGTTATCGACATCCTGCCCGGAAAAAGCGCCGAGCCTTTGAAAAAGTCTCTGCGGGAATGTCTGGCCGCCTGGGCCGACGGGGCGGACCTGGCGGAATCCGACCAGGACAATTGGGCGGTTTCGGTGAACGGGATACAGACCCACAGCTTGCGCCTGTATCCCGGCCGGTCGGACTTCCCGCCGCCCCCGGAACAAAAGACGCCGGAGGCCGAACGACCGGCCGCCGTCCCTTCCGCGCCCCGCGCCCCCCAGGAGGGCATGACGACGCCGCGCCTGCGCTCCGCCGGCGAAGCGCCGCGCCTGGTTATCGTCATAGACGATCTGGGGGCCAACCACGACGCCTTGAAAAAACTGCTCGCTCTGGACTATCCCGTGACCTGCGCCTTCTGGCCCCATGGCGAGCATACCAGGGAAGGAGCGGAACTGGCGCATTCCAGAGGACGCGAGGTTATCGTTCACCTGCCGATGGAGCCCATGGGCTACCCCAAGGTGCGGCCCGGTCCCGATGTGCTGCTCACCGGCATGGGCGAGCCGCGGATCCGGCGCATCGTGGAAAGCGGCATTGCCGCCGTGCCCTACGCTACCGGGCTGAACAACCATATGGGGTCGCGCTTCACCCAGCACAGGGCGGGCGTGGACGCGGTGATCGGGGTGCTCAAGGCTCGCGGCCTCTTTATGCTCGACAGCCTGACCCACGCCCGTTCGGTCTTTGCCTCCGAGGGGCGGCGTCTCGGCCTGACGAACTACCGGCGGAACGTGTTCCTCGATACCGCCCACAGCCGGAGCGAGGTGCTCAAGGCCTTGCGCCGGGCCGAGCGGATAGCGCAACTCAGCGGTCAGGCCGTTGCCATCGGCCATCCGTTGCCGGAGACGCTCGAAGCGCTGAACGAGTGGCAGAGGATTCGCGACAAGCACGTCAATATCGTTCCGCTGCGCGATCTGAAGCAGGAATAGCCAGTGATTATTCACTGTTGCCTTTGCTTTAAAAAAAGGCGGTTTTGCTGTAGAATTTCCCAGCCCGGCGGCTGACGCCGCCGCGAGACCCTTCAAACCTCAACACCCACACCGCATGGCCAGAAATACCTTTCGACGCGGCCGCGTCCGAGTCCGCCATCACGCGCGGCGCTGGATGGAGTATGCCACCTATGCCGGGGTAGCCCTGGGCATTCTTCTCTTGTTCGTGGTTTGTTATTTTCAGTTCATCGCGCCTTCGGGCGTCGTCGATGACGCGGCTGTTGAAGAAAGCCTCTCCTCCGACTCGCTGTCCGGCGACGCCGATCCCTTTTTCATGCATGTGCCCGAAGAAGAAGCCCTGTCCGAGGAAGACTCCGGCCTCATCCAGGGCGTGGTGGCGCCGGGCGATACGGCGGGGGTTCTGTTGCAGAGCTGGCTCTCCACGTCGGAGACCCACGCCATGGTCGAGGCCAGCAAAGACGTTTACGCTCTCTCCCGTATACGGGCCGGGCAGCCGTATACCGTGCGGTTGCAGGACGAAGCCCTGGCGCGCTTCGAGTACGAAATCGACAAGGACAAGCGCCTGGTCATCACCCGCCAGGTGGAGGACGCGACCACCCGCTGGCAGGCCGTTGTTGAAGCAATCGTGTATGATATCCAGCTTGTGCGGGTGGAAGGCAACATCGATTCCAGCCTGTTCGAGGCCATGGCGATCATGGGCGAGGGGCCGGCTCTGGCCGTCCGTCTGGCTGAAGTTTTCGCCTGGGAGATCAACTTCATCCGCGACATCCAGCCGGGCGACTCCTTCAGGCTGCTCGTGGAAAAGCGCTACCGGGAAGGGGAATTCAACGGCTACGGCCTTATGCCGGTGGCTGAATTCGTTAATAAAAAAAGTAAGTTCGAAGCCTATGTCTTCAAGGACAGCTTCGGCAACAACACCTATTTCAACGCCGCCGGGGACAACTTAAAGCGGGCCTTTTTGAAAGCGCCTCTCGCCTTTACCCGGATCAGCTCACGCTTCAACCTGCACCGCATGCACCCCATCCTGAAAACCGTGCGCGCCCACCCGGCCGTGGATTACGCCGCGCCCACGGGCACGCCCGTAAAGGCTATCGGTTCCGGCGTCGTGACCTTTCGCGGCTACGGCAAAGGCGCGGGCAATTACATCACGCTCAAACACGCCAGCGGCTACGAATCCATGTATCTGCACCTGAACGGCTTTGCCAAAGGACTGAAAAAGGGTGCCAAGGTCAGGCAGGGCGAGGTTATCGGCTTTGTCGGCAGTACCGGGTATTCCACTGGCCCTCATCTTGACTTTCGCATGAAGAAAAACGGCCAGTTCCTGAACCCTGAAAAGGTGCTGTCGCCGCGCGACGAGTCCGTGCCCAAGAAAGATCTGAGCGCCTTCAAAGCGGAACGCGAAATATGGCGTGGCTATCTGGATGGTGAAACCGCGCTTGGGGATTACGGCCGCGAAGAGGAGGCGGCGTCGCAATGAGCGAGACGACTTACACGCACAAGGACCTTGCCGAGATGCTCGGCGTTTCGGAAACAACGGTCAAAAGCTACCGTCGCAAGTTTCCCGGCTGCATTCCCGTGGTCAACCACGGCAAACCCATCCGCTTCAGCCTTGAGGCCGCGCCGGTGACCACCCGGATCCGGGATTTGTTTGATACGGGCATGAGCGTGAAAGACGTCCGGCAGCGCCTGGCCTCGGAATTCGACTGGATACACGCCGCCCCGCCCGCGCCGGAGGATGCGGGCAAGGCCCGCCCCAAGGGCGACGTCGGCCCGGAGCTTTCCCACGGGGTGAGCAATATGGCCAAGAGCCTCGTGTCCATGACGCAACAGCAAAACGCCATCATTTCCCGCATACGGAACCTTGAGGCGCTTCTTGAAGGCACACGGGCCGATGGCGCCGAACCCGCGCCGGCGCGGGATAAAGCCGCTTACGAAGCCCTTATCGAAAGCCGGCTTGACCGGCTGGATAAAAATACCTCGGCGCTGTCGGCCACGGTGCGCGATCTCGCCGAGCAGCTCTCCCGTTTTCTGGGGCAACGGAGCAAGGCCGCCGAAGCCTGGCCTGATAAGAGTTCCGCCACGCTGGCCGCGGCCGCCGATATCGCGGCCCGTATAGGGGCCGCGCCGGCGGAAGCGCCCGTTGGCGAAAGCGCCACTGTCATCCCCCTGCGGCCGGCGGTCAAAAACGCCGCGAGTCGCCAGCCGGGAACGCCTTCCACGGAAGCCTCTCCGTCCAATGCTTCAGCCGAGCCGCCGCGTCTTTTTTTCACCTTGCCCCTGGTGGTGAGGACGGAGCAAGGCTATATCAGCGCCGGAGGTAAAAGCCGGGGCCGTTTTTCCCTCAACGATCTGAAGGCCATGCTCATTTACGGCTTTACGCCGCCCGCGCATTTCACCTTGCGCTGGGAGCGGCACGGCCAGGGCTGGTGGCTGTACCTTGAGCAGGAGCAGGGCGGGCGCGCCGTGCATATGCTGCTCATGGAAGTGCCGAGCCAGAAGGGCGGCAACGTCGCGGAGATATTGCAGATCAAACGGAACGGGGAAACGCTGCACCCGGTCGAGGTGTGCGCCATCGTGGATTCTTTCGGAGCGTGAGCGCTCCGTTCTGGTCCACTACTTCAACCCTGCTGTTGATTTATGCGGCGTAGTCGACGGACAGGCGCCGCATCTCCAGGCGCACGGCATCAGGGCTGTTCCACATCATCAATAAACAGGAATATCATTTATCATCAACTGGTTGTTACTCAAGACAACAAACCATTTGCAAAAGACATTACACTTCTGGCAGGACAAACATCATCTTTTTAAAAAACGGCCCGCAGAAGATGCGGTAGCCCTGGATGACCGGCCAGCAATTCTCATTATGAGCTTTTTGCGGCCAACTGTGAAAGGCAGCGCCTCCGGCGGCTGGGGCGCTGCCCCGGACCCCCTCAGTTTGGGTTCTGACTGAACGTATCAACAGGGCACAACGATCAGTCACCCAATCGCCGGGTCCAGGGCCGCCCTGCCCCTGCCGGGGGTGGGAGGAGCCCACTTGCGATCATCTTGGCTTCGAGACATAATACAATGCCTCCGGACCCCCTCAGTTTGGGTTCCGGCTGCGCGACATGCGGGCTATGGACAAAAGCTCCGGGAGGGAACGGCTATTCCGTCGGCAGG
>JAIRTI010000136.1 GCA_031255035.1 Desulfovibrio sp. | reverse complement strand
GAAGACCTCAACGTGCCGATCAAAGACGGCAAAATCACGGGCGAAGCCCGGCTTGAGGCTTCTTTGCCCACAATCCGCATGGCCCGCGACGCCGGAGCGAAGGTCATGCTGCTTTCCCACCTGGGGCGGCCCACCGAGGGCGAATACAGTGAAAAGGATTCGCTGGCGCCGGTGGCCGCGCGCCTGGGGGAAATGCTCGGGGCCGGGGTGCCGCTTGTCAGAGACTACCTGGACGGCGACCTGGCCGTCGCCGAAGGTCAGGTCGTGCTTTGTGAAAACGTGCGTTTCAATAAAGGCGAGAAAAAGGACGATGAGGCCCTGGGCCGGCGCTATGCGGCCCTGTGCGACATTTATGTGATGGACGCCTTCGCCACGGCCCACAGGGCCCAGGCGTCCACCAGCGCCGTGGCCCGCTTCGCCCCCGTGGCCTGCGCCGGACCGCTTCTGGCCAGGGAGCTTGAGGCGCTGGAGCGTTCGCTGGCGAAACCCGAACGTCCCCTGGTCGCCATTATCGGCGGCTCCAAGGTCTCGACCAAGCTGACGGTGCTTGACTGCCTGAGCAAAAAGGTCGATCGTCTCATCGTGGGCGGCGGCATTGCCAATAACTTCATCAAGGCCGCCGGTTTCGAGGTGGGCAAGTCGCTGTTCGAGCCCGATCTGGTCGCCGAGGCGGCCCGGCTTATGGAGGCGGCCAGGGCCGGCGGCGGTGAAATCCCGGTTCCGCTTGACGTTGTGGTCGGCGCGGCCCTTGCCGGGGACAGCCCGGCCACGGTCAAAAAAGTCTCCGATGTCGGGCCGGACGACATGATTCTGGATATCGGCCCGGAAACGGCGGCCCTTTATGCCGGGATTCTTCAGCAGGCAGGCACCATCGTCTGGAACGGCCCGGTGGGCGCTTTTGAAATCGACCAGTTCGGGAAGGGCACCGAAGCCCTGTGCCGGGCCGTGGCCCAAAGTTCCGCGTTTTCCATTGCCGGCGGCGGGGATACCCTTACCGCCCTTGAAAAATACGGCATGAGCGACAAAATTTCCTATCTTTCCACCGGCGGCGGGGCCTTTCTGGAGTTCCTGGAAGGCAAAAACCTGCCCGCCGTGGCCGTCCTGGAGTCCAGAGCGCAATGAGCGATAACGATACCCTTTCCCTGGAACGCGATCCTCAATGGATTGAGAAAAACGGCGACGCCCATACGGCGCCGGCCTCTGAGACGGCCGCCGGCCCCGGCGCGTCGCCTCTCGGCTCTGCCGCCCAATCCCTTGACCTTGCCTCCGGGGACGGCGGACCGGGGGAAAGCGAAGCTCGTCAGGGCAGGAAAATCAGTCAGAAATGGATGAAAACCGCCGCCGGACTGGGCGCGCGGAAGGGGAGCGCTCAGGCGGCGAAAGCGGCCGAGGCGGCAAAGGCGGCGCAGGACGGCGGCGGGGCCTGGCTCTGGCTGCCGCATGGGGTCGGGCCGAAGCCCCAGTGGCGTAAGCGTCACCCGATCCTTTTTCGGGGAGGGTGCCTGCTGTTGCTGTTTTTCGTCTTTGCCCTGGGCTACCAGAGCGCCGGGAACAATTTCGGCGCCGGTCCGAAGATCGCCGTGGTGAATGTGGACGGCATGATTGTGGATTCCGGCGCCATCGTCGACTGGATGGAAAAAGTCCGCAACGACAGATCCTTTAAAGGCGCGATCATCCGCATCAATTCCCCTGGCGGGGGCGTCGGCCCTTCGCAGGAACTGTACGCCGCGGTCAAGCGCCTGGCCCAGGCCAAGCCCGTGGTCGCCTCCCTCGGGGCTCTGGCCGCTTCGGGCGGCTATTACACCGCCCTCGGGGCCGACGAGATTATCGCCGGGCCGTCCACGCTAACGGCCAGTATCGGCGTTATCATGCAGATCCCCAATTTTGAGGGTTTGCTGCGTACTCTGGGCATTTCGGAAAAGACCATCGCCACCGGCAGGCTCAAAGGCGCGGGCAGCGGTTGGCGCGAGATAACGCCGGAGGAAGAGGCGTATTTCCGATCCTTGCTCGCCGATATGTATGAAGAATTCATCGGGACGGTAGCGAAGGAGCGCGATCTTTCCCCGGACAAGGTGCGGGAAATCGCCGACGGCAGGGCCATGACCGGCAGGCAGGCCTTGGAAGCCGGCCTTGTGGACAAACTGGGAGACATCCATCTTGCCGTCACCGTTGTCAGCGAAAAGGCGGGCCTGGGCGCGGACGAGGCCGGGCTGGTCCAGGGGCCCGAAAAGCCGTCGTCCTGGCTGGCCGATCTCATGAGTTCGGCCATGCAAATGGCGCTGGAGAAAAAGGCCGCCCTGGAACAGCCGGTTTTCATATATTAAGGCCCCACTATGACAGCAATTCTGATTTTGTCGAAGCCAATTTGATCGCATGTGGGCTCTGCCCACACCCGCCAGGGCCTTGCCGGCCCCAGTTTCGTACCTGGACCCGGCGAATTGGTGGCTGATAGTGGCGCCCCTGTTGATACGCGCAGCCGGAACCCAAACTGAGGGGGTCCGGTGGAAATCATTTCCCCCTGCGGGGTCCGGGGCAGCGCCCCGGCCGCCGGAGGCATTGTATTTCAAAGTTACTCCGATCTGGAAGTCGTTCCATAATTCATCACTCTGACAAAGCACAGGAAATCATGCGCCGTTACGGTATTTTACTGCACATTTCGTCCCTGCCCTCGGCCTACGGTATCGGCGACATGGGGCCGGCCGCCCACGCCTTTGCCGCTGGTCTGGCCGAAGCCGGCGCTTCGGTCTGGCAGTTTCTGCCGCTGAACCCGACCTCGACCTTCATCGGGAATTCTCCGTATTCGAGCGCCTCGGCTTTCGCGGGCAACCCGCTTTTCATCAGCCCCGACCTGCTCGTGAGCGACGGCTATCTCTCCCGCGCCGATCTGGAGACCTCGCTGCGCTGTCTGCCCGGTTGCGGCTTCGGCCCGGAAATCGGACGGGTTGACTACGAACTCGTGTCCCGCCATCGGGAGCATATTTTGTCCGCCGCTTTTGAGCGCAACTGCCGCCGGCTTGCCCAGGACGCGGCTTTTCAGGCCTTTTGCCGCGACCATGACGCATGGGTGCATGACCATGCGCTGTTCGTCAGCCTGAAAGAGGCCCACGGCGGCGTCTCCTGGGTGGAGTGGCCTGACGGTTTGAAGCTGCGCGACGCCGAAGCCCTGGCCCAATGGGAAGACAAGGCTTCCATGGCGATAACCCGCGAAAAATTCATCCAGTTTTTGTTTTTCTCGCAGTGGATGCGCCTGAGAGCCGCCTGCAACGCCAAGGGTATTTCCCTGCTGGCGGACGTGCCCATTTACGTCACCCACGACAGCGCCGACGTCTGGACCAACCCCGACTATTTCAACCTTGACGCCGACATGCGCCCCATAACCGTCGCGGGCGTGCCGCCGGATTATTTCAGCGAAACCGGGCAGCGCTGGGGCAACCCGGTCTATTGCTGGGACGCCATGCGCCGGGACGGCTTTGCCTGGTGGAAAAAGCGGCTCGCCCATGTGCTTTGCCTGGCGGACGCGGCCCGGCTCGATCACTTTCGCGGGTTCTGCGGCTATTGGGAAAT
>JAIRTI010000242.1 GCA_031255035.1 Desulfovibrio sp. | reverse complement strand
AGTCCCTCCTGCTCGGTTTCCCCCAGCGCGTAGCTTAAGCCGTTGAAATATTCGGCGTGTTCCTCGCGGGTCATGTTGGGATAGTTTTGCGCGGCAATATCCAGAATCAGGTCCATGTGCTTCATGCCCCAGTCCCTCGATGCCGAAAGCAGGTCGCCGGGATGCTCCGGTCCGGCGCTTGAATATTCGGCAAAGGCCTTGCGCTCGGCCACCCAGACGCCGAAGATAAAGGGCAGGCCCGTCCACAGCTTCCAGGCGTCGCCAAGGTCCAGCAAGTACGGATAGAGCGGGTGGCGGCGCAGGCGCAGGGCTTCGTCGCCGATGGCCAGAAAGGCTTCGGGCGGGTTGCCCGAGGCCGCCAGTTCCGTGGCCGATCCGGTGTAATAGCTGACGTTTTTCAGGCCCAGGCGTTGGGCGAAGAGCAGGCGGAGCAGGGCGGCCGAGGTATGGGTTTCCGCGCTGACCAGGACGCGCGCGCCGGACAATTCCTCCGCCGGCCGCCGGGAAAGCAGCAGAACGCTTTGCACCGGGCCGTCGCTGCCGATGGCGAGATTTTGCAGCAGCAGGTAGCGCTCCGGCCGTCTGGCGTATTCCACGCAGGAGGTGGAAGCGGCCAGCATGTCGCCGGCGGCCATGCGCCGGTTCAACTCCGCCGGCGGGCCGTAGACCAGATCGTAGCCGTGCCGCACGGCCCCGGATTCCATGGCGTGATAAATGGGCAGGACGTTCAGGTAGCCGATGCGCCCCATGCGCGGTCTGGCGGAATGCGCTGCGGTGTTTTCAGGCATGTTCGGTCCTTTTTTCGACCCGTGACGGCACGGTCTGCGCCGGCCGGTAATCCATGAGGCGCTGCCGGGGGGTGAAGCCCGCCTTGCCGATGACGGCGTGGATGTCCTCCCGCGACATGCGAAAGCGCACGCCCGCAGCGGCCACGACGTTTTCCTCGATCATCAGCGAGCCGAAATCATTGGCGCCGAAAAAGAGCGCCAGTTGCGCCAGGTCCGGCCCCATGGTGACCCAGGAGGCCTGGATGTTGGGCACGTTGTCCAGCACCAGGCGCGACATGGCCAGCACCCGCAGATAGCCTTGCGCGCTTTCGGGCGGGCAGTCTATGCGCGTGTTGGCCGGCTGAAAGGTCCAGGGAATGAAGGCCGTGAAGCCGCCGCTGCGGTCCTGCAGGCCGCGTACGGCGAAAAAGTGGGCCAGACGGTCCGCATCCTGTTCCTCGTGGCCGAACATCATGGTGGCCGTGGTTTTCAGCCCCTGCCCGTGGGCCTCTTCCATAACCCCGAGCCATGCGGCGGTGGAACACTTGTTGGGGGAGACCCGTGAGCGCACGCGGTCCGTCAGTATCTCGGCCCCGCCTCCGGGGATGGAGTGCAGGCCCGCGGCCACGAGCCGGGAAATGACCTCGCCGACCGCAAGCCCTTCCTTGTCCGCGAAGAAGACGATTTCCGGCGGCGAAAAGGCGTGGACATGCATCGTGGGAAAGGCGTCGCGTATCCAGCCGAGCAGGTCTTCGTAAAAAGCCAGGGGCAGATCCGGGTGGTGCCCGCCCTGCATGAGAATCTGCGTGCCGCCGAGGTCGATGGTCTCCCGGATTTTCCGGCCCAGTTCATCTTTGCTCAGCACGTAGCCTTCGGGGTGATCCGGCGGACGGAAAAAGGCGCAGAACCGGCAAGCGCAGACGCAGATATTGGAATAGTTGATGTTCCGATCCGCCACATAGGTGACGACGGCTTCCGGGTGCAGGGCCAGACGCGCCTGGTGGGCAAGACGACCAAGCGTATACAGGTCGGCGTCGTGGTAGAGGATGGAGGCTTCGGCCTCGCTGAGCCGGGCCCCGGCCACCGGGCCGGACAGGTCCGGGTTTTCGCGCCGTCCGGCAAAGGCCTTGTCCAGGCGCGCGGCAATGGCGCGCACTTCCGGAGTCTGCCCGGCAAGAGCGTCGCGACTCAGGGCGGAGCGGTTGTTTTGCGTCTGGGCGTTCATCGTTCCGCCTCCGTCACCGGGGCAAAGAGGGCGTCGCGGTTGACGGGCGCGAAACCGCAGGCGCCGATCATGCGCTCAAGGGTATCGCGGTCGAGGGCCTGTTCGGCGTCCGCGCCGGCCATGTGGCCGATGTGCTCCTCCATGATGGTCCCGTCCAGGTCGTCCGCGCCGAAGCTTAAAGCCGCCTGGGCCGTTTTTACGCCAAGCATGACCCAGTAAGCCTTGATATGCGGGATGTTGTCCAGCAGCAGCCGGGCGACCGCGATGGTGCGCAGCCGGTCCAGGCCCGCGTCCACCGCGCCGCGCTCGTCGTGAAGCTCGCGGGCCAGGTCGTTGTTCCGGGGCTGGAAGGCCAGGGGGATGAAGCAGACAAAGCCGCCGCTCTTGTCCTGCTGTTCCCGCAGGGCGCACAGGTGACGGACGCGATCGGCATGCGACTCCACATGGCCGAAGAGCATGGAACAGTTGGAGGCCAGACCCAGGGCGTGGGCCTCCCCGGCTATGCGCAGATAGTCGCTCCCGCTGATTTTTCCGGGGCAGATGCGTTGCCTGACCTCGGGATTGAATATCTCGGCGCCGCCGCCGGTCAGCATGGCTACGCCGGCTTTTTTCAAGCGCTCCAGAACTCTGGCGGTGTTGGTCCGCTCCATTCGGGCGAAGTGGCTGATTTCGGCCACGGTGAAGGCCTTGAGGACGGCTTTGGGGCGCAGGTCTTTCAACCGTTGGAAAATCCCTTCAAACCAGGAGAGGGGCAGTGTGGGATGGCAGCCGCCGACCACATGGATCTCGGCAAAGGGGTGGCCGTTGTCATCAAGCGCCCTGGCGACGATGTCCTCCTCGCTCAAGGTGAAAGCGCCCCGATCGCCTTCATCGCGGCGGAAGGCGCAAAACCGGCATGTGTTGACGCAGACGTTGCTGTAGTTGATGTGTCGGTTGCGCACATAGTATGTCTTGTCGCCGTGCATGCGATTGCGGACGTGATGGGCCAGGGCGGCGACGGCCGTTATGTCCGGACAGGCGAAAAGCGCGTCCCCGTCAGCGGCCGAAAGCCGTTGCCCGCCCATGACTTTGGCGTATGCGTCCCCAAGGCCCAGGCCGCTGTAATAATGGCGATCCAGCATGGTCATCCCCGCAAGGCGGCCCGGCTACACGTTGAACAGAAAGTGAACCACGTCGCCGTCTTTGACCACATAATCCCTGCCTTCAACCCGCAGCACGCCGGCGGCGCGGGCGGCCGCTTCCGAGCCGAGACGGAGGTAGTCGTCAAGGTGGATGACTTCGGCCCGGATGAAGCCGCGTTCAAAATCCGTATGGATGACGCCGGCGGCCTGGGGCGCTTTGCTGCCCACGGGCACGGTCCAGGCCCGGACTTCCTTGGGCCCGGCGGTGAAAAAACTGGCCAGGCCAAGGCTGGCGTACCCGGTGCGGATGACCTGATTGAGGCCGCTTTCCTTGATGCCATAGGAGGAGAGCATTTCGGCCTGTTCGCTCTCGGGCAGTCCCTGGAGTTCTTCCTCGATTTTCGCGCAGACCACGACGCAGGGGCAGCCGCGCCCGGCGGCGTGGGTCCGCAGCGCGGCCACGTGCGGATTGGCGGCGGGGTCGGCCAGGCTGTCTTCATCCACATTGGCGCAATAAATGGTTTTTTTAGCGGACAACAGGCCCAGTTCGCGCAGGCTTTGGCGGAAGGGGTCGCTATCGGGACCGGCAAATGCCGCCGCCGGTTTGCCTTCATCCAGATGGCCGAGCAGGGCGGCCAGATCGTCGGCCAGGGCCTGCATGCTTTTGTCGCCTCTGGTCTTGCGGGCTTTTTCCATACGTTTTTCAACACCCTGCATATCCGCGAGCATCAGTTCGGTCTCGATGGTTTCAACGTCGCGCAGCGGCGACACCGGGCCGTCCACATGGGTGATGTTCTCGTCCTCAAAGCAGCGCGCCACTTGAAGAACGGCCGAACATTCGCGGATGTTGCCGAGAAACTGGTTGCCCAGTCCCTCGCCTTTGCTCGCCCCGCGCACCAGACCGGCGATATCCGTAAAATCCACCACCGCATGGACGATTTTCCGCGGGTTGACCAGGCGCGCCAGTTCCTGCAAGCGCTTGTCCGGCACGGGCGTCGAGGCTTTGTTGGGTTCGATGGTGCAAAAGGGATAATTGGCCGCCTCAGCGTTTTGGGCCTTGGTCAGCGCGTTGAAAAGGGTTGATTTGCCCACGTTGGGCAGCCCGACAATACCGACGCTCAGAGACATGGCAGACTGTTCCTTGAATGGTTGAAGCGGCTCGGTGCCGCGAAATTTTTCAAAAATCGGCCGTCAAGGCATTTGCTCCATGGAGAATTCCAGTAATTGCCGCTCGTTGCCGACAGTCAGCACCCGCCAGGGCAGTTCCTCAACGCCGTCCGCCGGAGCGGCCGGGCCATGCGCCGAGAGGATCGGCCCCACCATCTTGCCCAGCACGCCTTTGGGGCCGCATTCGACAAAGGCGCGGCACCCGTCGTCCCAAAGGGCGCCGATCGTCTCTATCCAGTACACCGGAGACGTCATCTGACGCTTGAGCAGAGACTTGAGCGATTCGGCGTCGGTTCGGGCCTTTGGATCGGCATTGCAGTAAACCGGAAACGCCGCTTTGCTCCAGGCGCTTTTGGACAGCGCGTCTATGGCCGACGCCAGTTCGGCGGCGGCTTCGGCCATCATGGGGCTGTGAAAAGCGCCGGAAACGGGCAGCACGATGGCCCGGCCCCTGGCGGCCTTGACTTTTTCCTGTACCGCCTCCACGGCCGATTTTTCGCCGCTGACCACGAATTGCGCCGGGGTGTTGTAGTTGGCTACAAGAAGCAGCCCCGCGCCCTCCCTTTCCACGGCCTCAACGCATTGGCGCACGGTTTCGAGGGGCAGCTTGACGATGGCGGCCATGGCGCCGTTTCCCTGAGGGTCGGCTTCGCTCATCAGACGGCCCCGCAGGGAGACCAGTTCCAGGACCGCGTCCACCGGCAGGACTCCGGCGGCGGCCAGGGCGCTGTATTCTCCCAGACTGTGTCCGGCGGCCGCCGAAGGGCGCGTCTTAGGGGCCAATCCCCGCCACAGGGCCAGGTTGACCACGGTCAGAGCCGGTTGCAGATTGCGGGTTTCAGCCATGGCGGCCGCGTCGCCGTCCCAGTATATTCCGCGCAGGGACAGGCCGCT
>JAIRTI010000177.1 GCA_031255035.1 Desulfovibrio sp. | reverse complement strand
AGTATCATTTTAACTTAAAAATCTTACTACTGCCGTGTAACACATAAACCTTAGCGGACCATTCGCCGGGTCCAGGGACGGCCAGTCCCTGGCGGGTGCGGGCGGAGCCTGCATATAGACAGAATTGGCTGCGACAAAAACTGTATTTTTAAGTATTACACGGTACTACCTTTTACGATATCTTTCAGCATGTCGTGTACGGCATCTTTAACTGCCTCAATGCCTTCTTCTTTTGTAACCTCATATAAAGAACTATAATCATTTTCTCTTCCGCAAGAGGCACAAGTGACCATTTCTCCATGTTCTAGCTTGTAGCCTTCATGTGGGACAACAAAATCTGTAGACTGGCAAAAAACACATCTAAACACGAGGGTAAACTCCATCATTGTTAACAACCTTTAAAGTATATTGCCGATTGTTCCAGATATAGAGCCGAGAACGGCAGCGACAGAAGGATTTTCAAAAAACTTTGCTAAAAGGCTTTTAGCCTCTTTTTTATCGACTTCTGACGCTGTTGATGATTCAATAATCTTGAGTATTTCTTCGTGAAGGTTTTGCTGAATATTGATTGTATTGCCATTCCCTATTTGTGTCGGCCCCTGTATATGGACAGCGCCAATATTCACTGGTGATATCAATTCGGCAGAGCGATTTCGGCCATTTTTTGCAGAGATTGCTCTAGCTTGCCCCAATCTAGTTAAAGCTAGATTGCCAAATTCCTCACTTCCCATGCATGTATGTTCAATAAATTTTCGTGTTTTACATTGCCGTAGAGTTCGTTGAAAGTCTTCAATTGAACATTGATTGCTAGCGAGAAGGTCTTGAACATGATGATCATTTTGATGTTTACTAAAATCAAAGCGAATATGCGAAACATCTCTGCCACGCTCTTCGCACACATCATTCATTAACACCAAAACAGAATCGATTCGTCTTTCATCATCATTCATGTCTGTCTCCCCCAACAGTATGCTGCATGTAGAGTCGGTTCTTGGGTTAGAATGAGCCATAATCACTCAACACGAAAAGTCAATGGTGGGAATTAGGCATCTCTTCAGTCAGTGCGCGAGGTTGAGCCTTAATTCCTTGCATGATATTGCTCTGATTTTCCCTGAAAAGGTTGGAAATAGGGTTGGAAATTTTTGGACGCAAAAAAAGGAGTTACGATTTTTCATCATAACTCCTTGAATTATCTGGCGCGCCAGGAAGGATTCGAACCTCCGACCTACAGGTTCGTAGCCTGTTGCTCTATCCAGCTGGGCTACTGGCGCGTGGGAGATGCTTATACGTGCCGGGGCGGACGCCGTCAAGGGCTTTTTCAGCTTTTCCGACGACGCCCGCCCGCGCGGTTTTCTTTTTGTCAGGGCTGCACTCTGAGCGAGCGCACCATGTTGACGATTTCGTTTTCCATGGCGCTTTGTTCCATGTCGCACTCGGCGCGCACGGCTATGCCGACTCCGCCGGGCAGATAGATGTCCCAGCGCAGCGAACGCAGGGGCACGCCCTTTTCATCGGCCACAGTGATCTTGTGCTGGATGGCGAAGTGCCCGCCGATGGTGTCGCGTGAAAGTTGCAGGTCCATCAGGTTGAACTTCGCCTTGTTCTTTTTGGCCGTGGCCTTTTCACGCTCGAACAGGTCGCGGCTGAACCCGGCGAATTCCTCGGGCTTGAGCTTTTCCGCGAACTCGCGGGGCATGAAGGTGTTCTCCTCATTGACGAGAAAGACCATCATGATGGATTCCACCCCTTTGGGTGAGGGCGTTCCCGTTGCCGCAAGGAGCAGCACGCGTTCCCCGCCTTTGACGCGGGTTTCGAGGCCGGCCTTGGCGGCCGCTTCCGGGGCAAGCAGGGCCGCTGTCTGCCAGTTGCTCGGCACGGTTATGACCGCGTTATAGGCCATCTGCACGTCATTGGGATTCACCGGCGCTTTGGCCGCGACTTTGCCTTCCATCTTCGCACAGGCGCCAAGGACGAGAACGGCCAGCGTCAGGCAGAAGATGCCGGTAAAACGCGCGAAGCGCCCCGTGGCGCTCCGCGTCGTAAGAGCCTTATCAGTAATCATGCGTATCTCCTTTGCATACAATGGTGATAGTCTTTCATACACGAAGCCGGATCGCGTGACAAGCGTCACGCTGAAAGCGCGGCAATTCTCATTATGAGCTTTTTGCGGCCCCCCCATTCGCCAGTTGTGAAAGGCAATGCCTCCGGCGGCCGGGGCGCTGCCCCGGACCCCGCCGGGGGAAATGATTTCCCCCGGACCCCCTCAGTTTGGGTTCCGGCTGCACGTAGCAACAGGGCAGCACTTGGGTTCCGGCTGCGCGCATCAACAGGGCACAACTACAGTCACCCAATCGCCGGGTCCAGGGCCGGCAAGGTCCTGGCGGGTGTGGGCAGAGCCCACATGCGATCAAATTGGCTTCGACAAAATTAGAATTGCTGGTCACGCCCGCGTCCTGACGCCGGGCAGTACACGCTCTTCAAGGAGTTTGGACAAAGCGACCACCAGCGCCGTGCCCGTCATGTTCAGCGCAAAGGCCAGGATGACCGCCGGCCATGTCGGCAGATCGAAAGCCCGGTCTACTGTCTTGAAGGCCAGCAACGCTCCCGGCATGTGAAACAGATAAAAGCGAAAGGCGTTGTCTTCAAAATAACGGTACCAGGCCAGGCCGCGCAGTCTTTCATACACGGCGTCCGCGAGATGCAGGCAGGTCTGATAAGCCAGCAGCGCGCCCACGCAGCCGGCGAGCCAGTACAGCGGTTGCGGCGGACTGTCCGAGCCGGCGAACAGGACATACAGCAACGCCGTGGCCCCGAGGCATTCGCCTTTGCGCCGCCTGAACAGGCTGTCCAGTTCTTCGCGGCAGCGGAAGCATGTCAGTCCGAGATAGAAGTGGATCAGGGGCCCGGCTGTCTCCCACAGGCAGAACCAGGTCAGGCCCCGGCCGTGGCGCAGCATCAGCCAGGAAACGAGAAAGGCAAGGGCGAAGCCGGCCACCGGGCTTTTTCCCTTCAGCAGGGGCCGGAGCGTCAGCCAGAACAGGCTCACCCAGAACAGCGTCAGCAAAAACCACAGATGATCGCTGAACAGGCCCAGGGCGCCGTCCGCACAGGCCCGCCATAAGGGCGTCCCGGCCGGATGGTTGTAGGCGGGCAGATCGAACAGGGTGTATGTCGGCGCCAGCCAGAACAGCGTCGTGCACAGCCAGGGAACAAGCAGACGCCGCGCCCGGCGTGCGGCCTGGGCCGCGAAACCCCGGCCGGAGCGTTCAAGGCTCATGGTCATGAGGTAGCCCGAAGCGAACATGAAGGAGGGGATGATGAGCGGCGACAACCAGTCGCTCAGGGCTTCGGCCCCGGCGTCCGGGCTGTGCGCGAAAACTTTCCAGAAGGTGCCGGGTTCGGTATAGGGTTCCACCGAATGCATGACGATAACGGCCAGCAGACACAAGGTCTTGAGCAGGGTGATCCGGTTCGCGCGTTCGAAGGAGTCGGTCATGATTACCCTCGACGCCGCCGCCAGGTTCGAGAGGGGCGCCGTCATTTTTTTCGTGCAGGATATACGAAAAGCCGAAGAAGCGATAGAAGCTGTTGCATGAGCCGGCAAGGCTCTGGCGGGTGTGGGCAGAGCCCACATGCGATCAAATTGGCTTCGACAAAATTAGAATTGCTGGCTGGGTGAAGTTCCGGGGCACGCGGAAGCGGTCAGACTTCGGACTGGCTTTTGAGGGCTTCGGCCTGGGCGGCGGTGGACAGGGAGTCGATGAGTTCCTGGATGTCGCCTTCCATGACCTGGTCGAGCTTGTACAACGTGAGGTTGACGCGGTGATCGGTAACGCGCCCCTGGGGGAAATTGTAGGTGCGGATGCGTTCGGAGCGGTCGCCGGAGCCGACCTGGGCGCGGCGGTTTTCGGCCTGTTCGGCGTGCGCGCGGTCCTGCTCGGCCTGGAGCAGGCGCGAGTACAGCACTTTCAAGGCCTTGGCCTTGTTCTTGTGCTGTGATTTCTCGTCCTGCATGGCTACCACGATGCCCGTGGGAATGTGGGTGACGCGCACGGCCGAGTCGGTGGTGTTGACGGACTGGCCGCCCGGACCTGAAGAGCGGTACACATCGAAGCGCAGGTCCTCGGGGCGTATGTCGACATCCGCCTCCTCGGCTTCCGGCATGATGGCCACGGTGGCCGCCGAGGTGTGGATGCGCCCTTGCGATTCGGTTGCGGGCACGCGTTGCACCCGGTGGGTGCCGGCTTCGTATTTCAAGTGGCTGTAAGCTTTGTGTCCGGCGATCAGGGCGCTGATTTCCTTGTAGCCGCCCGCGGCGGCGTCCGAGACGCCCATGATTTCCACTTTCCAGCCGCGCGATTCGGCGTAGCGCGCATACATCCGGAACAGGTCCGAGGCGAACAGGGCCGCTTCCTCGCCGCCGGTTCCGGCGCGGATCTCAAGGATGATGTTTTTCTCGTCCAGCGGGTCTTTGGGCAGAAGCAACAGGGTCAGGTCGCGCTCAAGCTTTTCGGCCTCCGGCGCCAGGTTTTTGATTTCCTCATGGGCCATGGAGCGCATCTCGGCGTCGTCGTCGTCGAGCAGGGCGCGGCTTTCGGCGAGCTGGGCCTTGACTTCCTTGTAGCGCAGGAAAACGTCGACCACTTCCTTGAGGTCGGCGTGGGCCTTGGTCAGCTTGCGGTAGCGCTCCTGGTCGCCCAGGACTTCGGGCGACGAGAGCTGCTGTTCCACATCCTCGAAGCGGCGTTCCAGGTTCTCAAGTTTCGAGAACATCAGGCGGCGTCCCGCTTCAGGGCGTCCTTGGCGGAGAGGCGCTCGTATCCGGGCGTCTCGATGACGGCGACGGCTTCCGTGCCCAGGGCTTCGCGCAGGGCCACCAGGGCGACTTCAAGCTGTTCGCTGTCCGGCTCGCGGGTGGTCATGCGTTGCAGCAAAAGGCCGGGGCCGAGTATGACCGCCCCGGCCAGCGGGTTTTTGATCTTCGCGCCGGAGCGTATGGCCTCGTAGGCCAGAGAGCTGATGGGGGCCATGAGCAGGAGCTTGAAGGCGATGATCGCGGCGTGTTTGATGACGGCGTTTCCGGGATGCCAGACCAGCATGAGCGCGGGCACGGTCACGGCGTGCAGGAGTATGGAAATGGACAGGACGAAGAGCAGAAAGGTCGTGCCGCAACGCGGATGCAGGCGGCTGTACCGCGAAGCCGAGGCCGGGGTGACCGGGTTTTCGCCCTGTTCGTAGGCGGCGATGCTTTTGTGCTCGGCCCCGTGGTATTCAAAGACCCGGCGAATGTCCGGCACGAAGGAGATGGCCGCTATGTAGCCGATGAACATGGCGAATTTGAGCAGCCCGTCCCACAGGTGGAACGACAGACCCTCCACGCCGCCGGAAATGGAAAGATAATTCAGGCCGATGGTCAGAAGGTGCGGCACCACCACAAAAAGAAAGAGAGCCAGGCCCACAGCCATAGCCAGGGTAGCGGCCAACTGCCAGGGTTTGATGGGCTCGCCTTCGGCTTCGGCCGCCAGTTCGGCGGACAGGTTCAGGGCTTTGACGCCGTTGATCATGGTCTCGATAAGGACCGGGAAGCCGCGAATCCAGCGTTTGCGGACCCACTCGCCGCTGAAGCAGGCGTACCAGGGCCTGGTCACGGCCACAATGCGCCCGTCGGCTTTGCGCACGGCCAGGGCCAGAGCGTCTCCGTTGCGCATCATGATGCCTTCCATCACGGCCTGGCCGCCCACGGCAAGGCTTTCCCGATCGCACGCGGCGTCCTCCGGCGCGGAGGCCGCGTCGGCACAGGTATCCTGCAAGGCAAAGGGGAAAGCCAGGGGCAAGCCCAGCGCTCGCAAAGGCCAGGCGCGAGATGACAAGGGCGGCGCCTTACTTGGACAGGTTGGCGTATTTTTTGCGGAAGCGGTCAATACGTCCGGCCGTGTCCACAAAGCGCTGTTTGCCCGTGTAAAAGGGGTGGCAGTGGGAGCAGATTTCCATGTGCACGCTTTCGCCCTTGGTGGAAAGCGCTTCGCTTTCATAACCGCAGGCGCAGGAAATTTTCGCGGTGAACAGCTTGGGATGGATGTTTTTTTTCATGACGCTGAACCTCTCGTGATGCCGGGGACTTCGCCGGGACATTGTCTGCCGGGAGATTACCCGGATATTTTTTGTCAAGCCGTTGTCTCTACTCCGAATTTCGCGCTTTGACAAGGGAAAAATACGGTCGTCAGCAATTCTCATTATGAGCCTTTTTGCGGCCCCCCATTCGCCAACTGTGAAAGGCAATGCCTCCGGCGGCCGGGGCGCTGCCCCGGACCCCCTCAGTTTGGGTTCTGACTGCGCACAGCAACAGGGCAGCACTTCAGTCACCCAATCGCCGGGTCCAGGGCCGGCAAGGTCCTGGCGGGTGTGGGCAGAGCCCACATGCGATCAAATTGGCTTCGAC
>JAIRTI010000171.1 GCA_031255035.1 Desulfovibrio sp. | reverse complement strand
GTCCGGGGGAAATCATTTCCCCCGGCGGGGTCCGGGGCAGCGCCCCGGCCGCCGGAGGCATTGCCTTTCACAGTTGGCGAATGGGGGCCGCAAAAAGGCTCATAATGAGAATTGCTGATGGCGGTTGACGCTGGACGGACAAAGGCCTATATTTAATTACAGTCGACTTGTTCCGTCGCGCCGGTGACGCCGCACAAGCGGGTTATGCTTGTGATTTTATGGTGTCGCCTGTTGAATTGCGGCATATCGACGGACAACTTTCGCGCAATGGCGCCGACGCCCGGACACAGGGCAACGAGGACGCTCGTACTCCTGATTCAGCGGACGGTGCTTATTCTTTCAGGAAATATGAAACGTGAGTGATCAAATAAAGAAGATTCCAAAGCCCGGCGACAATGCGGAGGGAAACAAGGCTGAGGGACGATCCCGAGGCGGAAGTCTGGGCTGGACCGGCATGGCCGCGCAGACGATGCAAAACGCTTCCGTGCAGAGCAGTTCGGCCTTGAAGGCCCAGGGCCTTAGCGGCATAACCCCGCAATCCGTGACCGGCGACAAGGTCGGCGACACGCGTCCCCAGGGCGCTCCGGGCATGAGCGCGGCGGATATCGCCGGGACGGCGCAGGCGGCAGCGCAAAAGCAACCGTCAGTCGCGCCCTCCCTCGCGCCGCAAAAAGCGACGCCGCCCCCGCAGGACAAGAGTCCGGCGGGAGCGCCGGTGAGCGGAGTCCCGGACGACGAACTTCCGGCTCCTCCCCTGGACAAATCGGAAATGGAGGCCCTTGCCAATAGCAGCTCCAGCGTGCCCGACCCGGCGGACGTGGATTACGATCCGCCGCTTATTCAATGCCTGGCCGGGCTTTTCAAGCTTTACGGCAAGCCCGTTTCCACGCGTCTTCTCGCCGCCGGGCTGCCGAAAACCAGCGGGCCGCTTCACCCCTCGGCCGCCATCCGGGCCGCCCAGGCCGCCGGCATGCGCGCCAAGACGGTCTACCGGCCTTTCCTTTCCGGGATTTCGACGCTGACTTTGCCGTGCATACTGCTTTTGCAGGGGGAAAAGTCCTGTATTCTGCGTTCTCTGGAAGAAAAAACCGCCGAGGTGCTCTTTCCGGAAAACAACATGGCGCCGCGAAGCGTCTCGCGCGAAAGCCTGGAGCAGGAATACCTGGGCTACGCCATTTACGCCAAGCCCGAGCCCAAGCTGGACAAGCGGGCCAGCGACATCAAGCTGCTGGAGCACAAACGCTGGTTCTGGGGCACCCTGTTCAATTTCATGCCCATTTACAAGCATGTGTTCGGGGCCAGCATCCTGGTAAACCTGCTGGCCGTGGCCGGGCCGCTTTTCTTCATGAATGTTTATGACCGCGTGGTGCCCAACCACGCCACGGACACCCTGTGGATGCTGGCCATCGGCATAGGCATCGCCTATATTTTCGACTTTCTGCTCAGAAACCTGCGCAGCTATTTTGTGGACGTCGCCGGAAGAAACGCGGACATCGTGCTGGCCAGCCGCCTGATGCAGCATCTGCTTTCCATGCGCCTTGACGTGAAGCCGGATTCCACGGGCTCTTTGGCCAACAACCTCAGGGAATTCGAATCCCTGCGGGACTTTTTCGGCTCCACCACGCTCATGGCCCTTGTTGACATGCCCTTTCTGGTGTTTTTCCTGATTCTCATTGTGGTGATCGGCGGCCCCGTCGCCATCGTGCCCATGGTGGCCGTGCCCATCGTGCTGTGCGCCGGGCTGTTCCTGCAATTCCCCCTGCAGCGGGTCACGGAAAAGGGTTTCAAGGAAAACATGCAGAAAAACGCTCTGCTTGTGGAAATCATCAACGGGCTTGAAACCATCAAGACCACCATGGCCGAAGGCCGCATCCAGCACGCCTGGGAAAAAGTCGTGGGCATGAGCGCCGCTTCCAACAACCAGACCAAGCGCATGTCGAACCTTTCGGTCACCCTGACCATTGTCATCACGCAGATGGTCAGCGTCCTGGTCATCATCTGGGGCGTGTACCGCATCTCCGAAGGGCTTTTGAGCATGGGCGGGCTCATCGCCTGCAACATGCTGGCGGGCCGGGCCATGGCCCCTCTTTCCCAGGTGGCCTCCATGCTCAGCCGGCTGCAACAGTCGCGTATGGCCCTGAAGTCCCTCGACATGCTCATGAACCTTGAGACGGAACAGCCCGAAGCCGGGCAATTCGTCGACTTCGGCCACCTGGAGCACTCCCTGACGCTTGAGGATCTGTCCTTCAAGTACCCCGGCACCGAGCGTTTCGCCCTTGAGCGGGTGAACCTGCACATCCGTCCGGGCGAGAAGGTGGGAGTCATCGGGCGCATGGGCTCGGGCAAAAGCACCCTCGGCCGCATGTGCGTGGGGCTTTTCATGCCCACCGACGGCGGCGTGAAGCTGGGCGGCGTCGACATCCGCCAGATCGACATGGTGGAACTGCGCTCGCGCGCCGGCTACGTGTCCCAGGACAACTACCTTTTCTACGGCACCGTGCGTGAAAACATTTCCTTTGGCGCCATCAACGCGGATGACCGCATGGTGTTGCGCGCGGCCAATATCGCCGGGGTCACGGACTTCGTCCGCGCCCATCCGGCCGGCTTCGGCATGCCCGTGGGCGAGCGCGGCATGTCCCTTTCCGGCGGCCAGCGCCAATCCGTGGCCATCGCCCGCGCCCTGCTCCAGGACCCGGACATTCTTATCCTTGACGAACCCAGCAGCAACATGGACAACAGCTCCGAGCTGGCCCTCAAACAGCGCCTGGCGGCGACGCTGGGCAACAAGACGCTGATCCTCGTCACCCACCGCCTGAGCATGCTCGATCTGGTTGAACGGCTGGTGGTCATGGACAGCGGCCGCGTTGTGGCGGACGGGCCGAAAACCGCCGTGCTCAACGCCCTGCGCAATGAACAACTCCGCGTTGCCGCTGGCGGAAGGCCTCAGGCCCAGGGCGCATAGGGGGTCCGCCATGCCCTTACTCTCATTCCCCCCCCTCTCGGGCGACTCCAAAAACAACGCTCCGACGGATTCCGTTGATCTTGAGTTCATGAGCGAGGTGGATCAGGCCTTGCGCTACAGGGGCACGCCCTGGGCCTACAGGCTTTCGCTCCTGCTTATCGTGGCCTTTACCGGCTTTTTGCTGTGGATCAACCTGGCCCACCGCAACGAGGTCACCAGGGGCGAAGGGCAGATCACCCCGTCCCTCGGTGTTCAGCCGGTGCAAAGCGAGTCCGGCGGCATTGTCAAGGAGATTTTCGTCATCGAGGGCCAGGAGGTCAAAAAGGGCGACCGGCTGGCCCAGATGTCCAATATCGAGGCCGTGGCCGAATACCAGGACCTGCTGAACAAACAGGTGGAGTGCCGCCTCTCCCTGAAACGCCTGGACGCTGAGGCCAACGGAACGCCCCTGTTCTTCACCGCCGAGGAAACGGCCGCCTATGCCGAGATGGTGGAAGACCAGCTCCGCCTTTTCGCCGCCAGAAAGGAAAAGCTGGAGGGCGGCGCCAGAGAGATTCAGGCCAACCTTGAGCAGAAGCGGCTGGCCGTGGCCGAGGCCCTTGGCCGCAAATCCCAGTACGAACAGACGCTGCTGCTCTCAAAAGAGCGCGCGGACAGGGTGAGCAGTCTGGTGCGCGAAGGCAAGTTTTCTGAAATCGAATACCTGAACATGCGTTCGCGGGTGATCAGCCTTGAGGGCGAGTTGAACACCCTGGCCGAGACCATCTCCCGGAACCAGAGCGAAGTGCTGGAGGAAGAAGCCCGCCTTGCCAACCGGGACAGCGAATGGCGGGCCACCATCGCGGCCGAGCGCAACGACTACAGACGCCAGCTTGACAGCATCACCCAACGGATCACCGCCGGCAGCCACCTGGTGCGGATATCGGATTTGCGGGCGCCCATCAACGGGGTCGTCCGGCGCGTCCTTCTCAAGGAAGAAAGCGTGGCCCAACGCGCCGAAAGCATTATGGAACTGTTGCCCACGGACGACACCCTGGAGGTTGACGCCCGGTTCCGTCCCGCGGATCGCGGCTTTCTTGAAGTGGGCATGAACGCCACGATCAAGGTCGATGCCTATGACTTCACCATATACGGCGGGCTGCCCGCCTCGGTCGTACGCATAAGCCCGGACACCATTGAAGACGCCAAGGGCCAGGCCTGGTACGAAGTCCGCCTGCAAACCGATGCGGCCAAACTTTATTCCGACAGCCAGGAATTGGAAATGATGCCGGGGATGACCGTGAAGGTCGACGTCATTTCGGGCCGGAAATCCATATTCGATTATCTGCTGAAACCGATATTGAAATCAAGGCAGGCAGGCACGGCGCGCGGCCATGCGACGAACGCGCCCGCGCAAGGCGCGGCGCCTCTGCCGGCAAACGGCCTCGAAAACGCGCCGGAAGCTGAAGGAAACCGCCCATGAGTCTTTTTGATCACGAACAAAAACACGATCATACTGACATGCGGTACATGCATGACGTGGATATGGCCATGCACCGGCATGGCCACCCCTGGGCGTTCACCCTGACTCTGGCCGTCCTGGTCTTTTTCGTGGTCTTTTTCGTGTGGGCGGCCAACGCCATGATTGACGACGTCACCCGTGGGCAGGGCCAGATCACACCCGCCCAGGGGGTGCAGCCCATTCAGTCCGAGCGCGGGGGCACCATAACCGACATTCTGGTTGCCGAAAACGAGAACGTGGCGCCCGGACAGGTGCTGCTCACCATGTCCAACGTGCAGGCCGTTGCCGGCCTGACCGACCTGACCACCAGATTCAACGAACTGACCTTCGCGCTTAAACGCCTTGCCGCCGAAGAAAAAGACCGGGAACTTGACTTTGACGACGCGGAACGGGCTCTTGCCCCGGACGCCGCCAACGCCCAGATGCGCATTTATATGACCCGCAAAGAACAATACGAGGGTCAGAAAAAACTGCTCGAATCCCAGCTCGAACAGCGCAATCGCGAGGTGGCCGAAGCCAGGGAACGCAGGGAAGCCTATGAAAACACCCTGGCGAACCTCAAAAAACAGGAAGCCATCAAGCGGCCTCTGGTGGGACGCTCGATCACGCAACTTGAATTTCTGGAGCTGCGGCAGCAGATCGTCACCCAGGAAGGCGAATTGTACAGCGTGGCCCAGACCATCGCCAGGGCGGAAAGCGGCGTGCGCGCGGCCGAGGAGCGGCTGGGCAATCTGCACAGCGAGCGCCGGGCCTCCATAGCCGATGAAATGAACAAATCCCGCATTGAGCGCAACAGCGTCGAACAGCAAAAGGGCGCCGGGGCCGAACAGGTCACGCGCACGGAATTGCGCTCGCCCGTGCGCGGCAAGGTCATCCGCATCATTCTCAAACGCGACAGCGTGGCCAAGCCGGCTGAAACCATCATGGAGATCATCCCCACGGACGGCACTCTTGAGGTTGAAGCCAAATTCAGCCCGCAGGACCGTGGTTTTCTCTTCGTCAACCAGTCGGCCATGGTTAAGGTAAGCGCCTATGATTTCTCGATTTACGGCGGCCTTGAAGCGACCGTCACCAAGATCAGCAACGACACCATAGAG
This sequence comes from Desulfovibrio sp., assembly GCA_031255035.1. GTDB lineage: Bacteria > Desulfobacterota > Desulfovibrionia > Desulfovibrionales > Desulfovibrionaceae > Frigididesulfovibrio. The sequence continues at coordinate 6,967 of JAIRTI010000171.1, read as the reverse complement.
GACAAAAAGGGCGAGCCCTGGTATGAAGTGCGCTTCATCACCAAGAGGAAGAGCATCCTCTACCGGGGCGAGGAGTTGGAAATACTCCCCGGCATGACAGTGACCGTGGATGTGCTCACGGATAAAAAGTCCGTGCTTTCCCACATCATCGGCCCCATACGCATGGCTATGCAAAACGCCATGACTGAACATTGACGGGGCGGCGCGCGCGGGGCGGCGCGGCCGGCGCGGGCGGTTCCCTGCCGTATGAGAACGCCCCTGCCTTCCCCGATGGCAGGACTTCCCTGCCGGAGCGTACATGGTGGTAAAGGCCGCACTTTTGTCCCGAGGCGCTCGGGCGCTTACCCGTCTGACGGCGCTTCTGACGCTGGTCTTTCTCTGTGCGGTCCTTGCAGCCACGCCGTGTTTTCCGTCTCCCTCGGAAACATCGGTTCCGGAGGCGCCCGATTCCGCCGTCCCGGACGATCAGAAAGACGGGGCGGAAGCCTCCGGCCAGGAGACAGCGGCGGAAGCGGACGGGCGGGAGCGGACGGACGGCGGCGCGGGGGAGCAGGCCCCGCCGATCAGGCTCTTCAAAACCGTGGAATTCAGGAGCCCGATCAAAAATCTGCCCAAGTGGGAGCGGGTTCTCGGTTCGGAAACGGCCAACACCTCTTTTACGGTCGGCGGGCTTGACACGGAACGGAAGGACGTGGCCGCGCGCTGGGCCAGGCTGAAAGGGGAATTGGCGGACGCCCCGCTCAAGAAGCAGGTCAGCGGCGTCAATAATTTTTTCAACCAATGGCCCTATAAAACTGATATAGAAATCTGGGGCGTTGAGGATTACTGGGCCACCCCCCGCGAATTCGTCAAGCTCTCCGGAGACTGCGAAGATTACGTCATCGCCAAGTACTACGCCTTGCGGGATCTTGGCATACCCGCCAAAACATTGCGCATTGCCGCCGTCAAGGACAACATCCGCAATCTGGGCCACTCCGTACTCGTCGTCTTCATGGAAAATGACGCCTATGTCCTTGACAATCTGACAAATTTAGTTTTGTCTCATAAAAAGCTGACGCATTACGTTCCCCAGTATTCCGTGAATGAGGAATACCTGTGGCGCCACGTCAAACCAAAACCCGCGTCCAGTAAATAATGAAACCCGTCGCTCCGGTTCCGGAAGGAACGGGCCGGCAAAAACGACAATAACGAGAACAGCATGATGCAACGATTGCGGAGAGTGCCATGAGTCAAGCAGCAGCCAGGAATCAAAAGCCGTCGGCCCAGGCCACGCTTTCAAGGCGCAGCAAACGCCTTTTATGGTTCGGCATAGTTACAGTGGCCGTGCTGATAGGCGTCATTTTCGCCTTTGCCTACCACAGCCTCTCTGAAACGCGCAAAAGCATGGAAGACGACCTCATGCAGCGTCAGAAAACCGTTTCCGCAAGCCGCGCGGAGATGACTGACGCCTGGCTCGAATCCCTGGTCGAACAGAGCCGGCGGCTTGTAGGTTCGGACCTTTTCCAACTGTTCGCTGCGGAAGTTGACAAACTGCCCGGCGGCGTGCCCCTGCTTTTCTCATCGGAAAACAACGCGAACGGCGACGTCAGCGCCCCCACGCCCGACGCTCAGGCCGGTCAGCTTTCGTCTCAACTGCCGCTCATGCGGACGATGCTTTCGGAATTTGTCTCGTACGCCGGCTTTTCCTCGGCCAGAATCGTCAACAGCCGCGCCGAATCATACATGTACACCGAAGCGGCCGTACCGCCGCTGTCCTCGGCCCAGCGCAAAATGGTGAAGCAGGTGGTGGATTCCGGGCGGCTTTTATACGCGCCGCTCGAACTTTTGCCCAAGGGCATCACCCTTGACATCTATCTGCCCATCATGCCGCCAAGCTATCAGGCGCAAGGCGCAAAGCCGGTGGCGGTCATCATTCTCAGCCAGTTGATCGACGCCAGGCTGACCGAAATCCTCTCGCCGGGGGTGGCGGTTGAAAAAGGCCGCAAGCTCAGGCTCGTCCAGAAGAACGGGGACATTTACCAAAACGTCGCTCCGGGCACCTCCATGCTCCGCCAGGTGACCGACTTCGCCGCCGACGAAGCCTATATGCTGCCCTTTGCCTTCAGAAAAGCCATTGCGGAAAACGGCGACGTTTATTCCTCCGGGGTCAAGCTGCGCTCCACCGACTGGTGGCTGGTGACCGAGCACGAATCCTCGGTAATCGCCGACGTCATGGCGGACAGGACCAGAACCATTTATAGTCTGGCCGGCCTCGTCGCCGTGGCCCTGCTGCTTCTCGTCAGCGCCGTGTGGTGGCGTCTGGTGGGGCAGGAGCAGTGCAGCATCAACGCCCATATCACGGACCTGCTGATGGTTATCGACGAGCAGAAAAAACTGCTCGACGGCATCAACAGCGCCATCAGCGACCCGATCTCGCTTACGGACGGCAAGGGCATTTACCGCTACGTCAACAGCGCTTTCGCCGTTGCGGTCGGACGGCCGGTTGATGACGTCATCGGCCTGGACGGACCGGCGGTTTTCGGCTTTGACACGGCCAAGCGCCTCAACTCCTCGGACCAGCATGTGCTGATGACCGCCGAAAGCGTGTCGGTGACCGAAGTGCTCTGGCTGCAATCAAAACGCTATCACTTCCAGATTTCCAAAACGCCGCTGAAGGAAACCGGGTCGCGCACGGTGCAGGGCATCGTCTCGGTGTTCCGTGACATCACCCAGCTCGTGGAAACGCAGGAGCGCAGCCGCCGCGTCGTGCAGCAGACCATTGACGCCCTGGTGCGCGCCATTGAAGAGGCCGACCCCTTCCTGGGCGGACATTCGCGCATCATGGGCGGCATAGCGGCGCTCATGGCCAAACAGTTACGCCTGTCGGACAAGGACGCGGCCACCATCGAGGCCGCCGCCAACCTGTCCCAGATAGGCAAGATGTTCGTGCCCAGGGAAATCCTGCTCAAGCCCGGCGCCCTCACCGCCGAGGAAAAATCCGAGATGGAGCGGCATGTTGAATACGCCCGCAACGTTCTCAAGGATATCGAATTCGATCTGCCCGTGGTGGAGGCCATCTACCAGATGAACGAACGCCTCGACGGCCGGGGCTATCCCAAGGGTCTGGCGGGCGATCAGATATCCGTTCACGCCAGGGTGCTGGCCATTACCAACGCCTTCGCCGCCATGGCCAAGCCCCGCTCCTACCGCGCGGCCCTCCCGGTTGAGGAAGTCATGACCATACTTGAAAAGCAAACGGACAGCTATGACCAGGAACTGGTCGCCATTCTGCGGCAGGTTATCGCGACGCCGGCGGGGGAACGCCTCGTAGCCCGCGCCGCCGCGGCAAAGGCCGTGTAGCCCGCAAAAAGGAGTTTCCTATGGAACGTACCGGCATCATTACCTTTAAAGGCGTCCCCTTCACTCTGATGGGCAATCCCGTTGAGGCGGGCATGAAAGCGCCTGATTTCACCGTCAGGACCAACGACCTCTCCTTGCGATCTCTTGCCGATTACCAGGGCAAGACGCTGATTTTCTCGGTTGTTCCGTCTCTGGATACGGGCGTGTGCGATCTGCAGACGCGGCGCTTTAACAACGAAGCCGCCGCCCTTGGCGACGGGGTGCGCATCCTGACCATTTCCTGTGACCTGCCCTTTGCCCAGGCGCGCTGGTGCGGCATGGCCGGGGCCACGCAACTGGAGACGCTTTCCGACCATTTCGACCTGTCTTTCGGCCTGGCCTACGGCGTGGTCATAAAAGAGCTGCGCCTGCTGAGCCGGTCGATTTTCGTCGTCAACCCCAAAGGCGTTGTGACCTACGCGCAAATCGTGCCTGGGGTCAGCGACGAAGTGGACTTTGACGCTGCCCTCAAGGCCGCGCGCGCGGCGGCCGCCTGATGCGGCCGTAAGGCAACGTGAACATGGCAAGACCCGCGCGGCTGACGCGGCAGCGCCGCTCCTGACCGCATGGAAAAAGGGGCGTTGCCACAGCCGGGATTCATAACCTCTGTCTCAAGGCGGTGGCTCATGGAACAGGAACAGGCAATACAGGCATTCAACCGGGCGGCGTTGGTCGTCCCGCTTCTTCTGGCGCTTATTCCGGCCCTGCTTTTCTACCTGGGCAGACGGTTCTCCCGCGCCCATCTCTCGTCCTTTGCCGGAAAATCCTTGTACTGGCTCGGCGGGCACGGCGTCACCCTGGTCATTGTCACGGCCCTGACCATGGCGCGCGGGGCGTACATCCCTGACTGGGCGGCGGCGCAGTTGCCCCTGATCGTCACCGTGGTCTACCTGGTCGTCGGCCTGGTCTGCCGTTCGCCCTTTATGTTTTCGCTGGGACTGGCCACGCCGGGACTGTGGATGTTTCTGCTCAAGGTCTGGGCGGCCTTTTCCGGCGATGCCGAAACCCTGTACCGCCTGCCTCAGGAACCGTTCTGGTATCTGCTGGCGGCGATTGTGATCTTCACCATGCAATACCTGCGCAAGCCCAGGGAATTCTGGGAGGAAGCCTCGGACTCGCTGGTGATCGTCAGCGGCAGCTACCTTATGGGCGCGCTGTGGCTGCTGGCCCTCGGCCAGGCGAGTCTGCTGGCCGCCATCGGCCTTGCCCAATACGTGTGGGCCGTCGCCCTGCTCGCGGTTTCCGCCTTCCTGCTGTGGTGCGCCAACTTTTTACGCGACCCGCTTTTCGCCGCCTGCGGCATCATCGGACTGTCAGCGGGCGTGTATGCCTTTATCGCCTACTACCCTTGGGGCTGAGCTTGTCGACAAAGCCCATAATGCCGCGAGGCACTCATCGGAGGCTATGCCATGTCCATAAGAGTTGTTGTCATCGGCGCCGTGGCCCTCGGGCCCAAGGCCGCCTCCCGCTGCAAACGCCTTCTGCCGGACGCTGAGGTCGTCCTTATCGATCAGGGGTCGAGAATTTCTTACGGAGGCTGCGGGATTCCCTATTTTGTCTCCGGCGAGGTGAACCGGGTCGAGGAACTGCAATCAACCCCTTACGGCGCCATCCGCGACGCGGATTTTTTCAAAAGCCACAAAGGCGTCACCGCCATGACCCGCACCCGCTGCACGGCCGTCAACCCTGCCGCCAAGACCGTGACGGTTGAAAATGTGGATGACGGCGCTGTTTCGACCATCGGCTACGACAAGCTGGTTCTGGCTACGGGCAGTTCCCCGAACCGCCCGCCCATTCCCGGCATCGAGCTTGAGGGCATCGGCCCGGCCACCAACCTGGACGAAGCCGAAGCCATCCGCGCCGAGGCGGCCTCCGGCAAGATCAATAACGCCGTGGTCGTCGGGGGCGGTTTCATCGGACTCGAACTGGCCGTCGCGCTTGGCGACATGTGGGGCATACCCGCGGCGGTCGTGGAACTGACGGATCAAATCCTGCCCAATTTTCTCTCCGGCACTCTGGCGCGCATGGCGGCCAAAGACCTGACCGATAACGGCGTTTCCGTGTACACCGCCGAATCCGTCCAGCGCTTTGAGGGGGAAAACGGCCGCGTCACCAAGGTTGTCACCAACAAGCGGGAAATCCCCGCCGACCTGGTCATCATGGCGGCCGGCGTCCGGCCCAACTCGCGACTGGCCAAGGACGCCGGGCTCGTTGTCACTGATCGCGGACTTATCGTCGTTAATGAGAAGATGGAAACCTCCGACCCCGATATCTACGCCGGCGGCGACTGCGTCACCATCACCAATCAGGTGACCGGCAAGCCCGGCTGGTATCCGCTCGGTTCCATGGCTAACCGCCAGGGGCGCGTCATCGGCAGCAACATCGCCGGCGGCGACGAGCGCTTCCCCGGAGCGGTAGGTTCCTGGGGCGTCAAACTTTTCGAGCAAAACGCGGCCGGGGCCGGCCTGACCCTGGAGTCGGCCCTCAGGGAAGGTTTTGACGCGGTAAAGGCCCATGTGGAGCAAATCGACAAGGCCCACTTTTATCCCGAGAAAAATCTGATGGTGCTGGAACTGGTGGTGGACGCCGCAAGCCGCCGCGTTCTCGGCATCCAGGGCATGTGCGCGGACGGCAACGCCCTGGCGGCCCGCGTCAACGCGGTGGCCCCGCTTCTTTCGCGGGGCGCCCTTGTCGAGGATATTTCCAACCTTGAAGTCCTGTATTCGCCGCCTTTCGCGGCGGCCATGGATATCGTCAACGTGGCGGGCAACGTGGCCGACAACATCCTGGGCAAGCGCCTCAACCCCATGAGCCAGGAAGAATTCGAGCGGCGCTGGGCCGCGCGGGCGGACAAAAAGGACTTCTTCGTTGACGCGCGGGTCGCCCGCGACGCCGCCCCCATGCTGGACAAATATCCCGACGACTGGCACAGCATCCCGCAGGATCAAATTGCCGAACGTCTTGATGAAATCCCCAAGGACAAGGAAGTTGTCCTGGTCTGCAACACGGGTTTGCGCTCCTTTGAAGCGCAACTCAATCTGGACGCGGCCGGGCGCAAGGACGCCCGTTCGGTTATGGGCGGCATATCCAGCGCCAAACGCCTGGGCATTGACATCTGATATGGCATTGCGGGCAAACGGCGAAGCACGGGCCATGAGTACGCCCACGCGGAAAAAAAAATCCAGGAGTCCGGCCAAAGGCGATGCCGATTTTGGCCCGGCGGCTTCCGGCGACGCGGAATTCCCGGATCAGGAACAGATCGCCGCGCTCTTTGCGCCGCTGCGCTCCTTTATGGCGGCGCAAAGCCAGGAACGGGTCCGCGCCTTTCTGGATCGCCTGAGCGCGAACCCGCCGCAAGTGCTGCTGCTGGAAGGCGGCGCCTCGGAAGAACGGCTGGCGGCCGCGCATTATTGGGCGCTTCGTTTGAATTGCGAAGCCGCCGAAGCCCGGCCTCGGGAAGTGGCGCTCCTGCCCGGCCTGATTGCCGATGCCGCGCCTTCTCCGGCGCTTGCGCGAAAGGCCCCCTGCCTAGCCTGTTCCGCCTGCGTGCGCCTGATCGCCCATCTGCACCGGGATTGTTTTTTTCTGG
>JAIRTI010000156.1 GCA_031255035.1 Desulfovibrio sp. | reverse complement strand
TCACTCATCCCTTTTTGAAACTGAACCGGATTGCGAGGCATAGACAACTCCTTAGTTTCAAAGAGTATCTCATAATTTTCAGATGCTGTATAGTAGCTGACTATCATGCGTAATCAGGTTTTTTTTTTGTGGCCCTTCATGGGCGACTGGCGGTATAAATAGCGAGGCCCTCTGTCGGCGTCTGTATGCGGTGCCGGAATCCTGATGGCCGGGCTTCGTCCGGCGCGCATCCGGAACCTTTGCGGACCCGTTCTACGACATCCTGGAGCGAGCCTTGAAAGCGCGTTCCTCGCCTTGCGCCCGTGCCTTTTCCCCGGCTTCCCGCGCCTCTGCCAAGCCCAGGCTGACCCGGCAGGCTTTGATGGACGCCATGCCGTAATCAAGCTGCACCCGCCAGTCCTCCGGCGCGGCCAGGCTGTGCTCGGCCAGTATGCCGACGTACATATGCAGCAGCGCGGGCATGCTCCGCAGCAGTTTTTCAAAATGGCCGTAAAGGGCGGGCCTGTCTTCCGGCGTCAGATGCAGCGCGAAGACCAGCCAGCCGAAAGCGTCCTCCGGCAACATGCCGTTTTCGGGCTTGAAAGGGAAGCCGGAATGGAAGAGTTCCCCGGCGGTCTGGATGTCAGCGGACCAGCGCAGGCAGATCTCCGTCGCGCTTTTTCCTGGCAGAGCGTTGGTTCCCGGCCGCAGCGCGGACAAGGCCCTGGCCATGGGCAGGATATTCTCGCGCAGCGCCAGGGCCGAACAGGCGGAAACGGCTTGCAAAGACAAGGCAGGCTCTCTGGACGGCGATGTCTTGGACGGCGACGTTAAGGCGGCGTCGCGGCGGTCGGTTATAAGCTTGCGGTAAAAGCCGAGCACCCTGGCCGCTCCCTGGGTGTTGCCCTTATCTTTAGCCAGGAGATGGAAAATCTGGGCCAGGGCTTCGTCCGCCAGAAGCTCCGCAACCGGATGTTGGTCCGCCTTTTCCGCCGGATGGCCCGGCAGACCGGCAAGCAGAGCAAAGCCCTGTTCGGCATGCGGTGCCGGCTCGATGGGTATGCGTCCGGCGCGCAACTGCCAGGCAAGGCTGAGCCAGAGCGCGAGTTGGGCCTCGCGGCCGGTGAGGCGGCCTTGCTCGATGTTTGCCGCCAGAACCAGGAGTTCGGCGGCGCGGCTCGCCGGCAGGTGATCCGCCAGAATCCGCCGCCTGGCCGCGAGCCCGATGACTTCGGCCCGGCCGGGCCGGGCCGCGGCCCAACGGACCTGGTCGAGCAGTTCAAGGCCGTCATGATAAATAAGGAATTCCGTTCCGGGCTCCAGAAGGGCGTTTTGATCCTCGCCGACATCCGGACTCAGCACCAGGCAGCCGGCCGAGGCCCCTTCCATCAGGCGTAAGGTCACTTCGTTGGCGATGCATTCATTGGGCACGACGCGGCTGTCGCCGTAAAGCCGCATCATGGCCTCAAAGTCGATGTCCTGGGTGTGGTAGAGTCCTTCGGCTCTCAACAACTCAATCAGCCAGGCCCGTATGGGGCGGTGCTTGTCAACGCGGGCCCACATGGAGAGAGCGTGCCGCCGTTCCCGGTGGGGCGTGAAGGCGCGCTCCGAGCCGAACAAGGCGAAGCGGCGCAGACACGGCGGGCGCAGGGCCTTTGGCAGGGCCTTGAACAACGAGACGTGAGGGGTGAGCACGGCGTCAAAGAGCAGAGCGTAAAAGCGTTGCCAATAAAGATTCAGGTGGCTGTCCACGGCCCAGAAGACGCTGGGGCAGCCGATTTCGGCAAGGCCGACAAGGTAGCTGCGCGGGCCCAGGCGCTCCTGCTGCACGAGCAGATCCGGCTCGACGCCGACATGTCTGACAAGAGCCGGCAGATCAATGACGCCGCCGCCGGGAACGATGTTGTCAACGGTATGGCCCGCATCGCGCAACGCCCGCGCCAGAATGGGGTCGCCGTCGATGACCAGGATTTTCATGGGGACAGTTCCTTCAGACGGTCTTCGAAAAGTTTCTCCAGGAATGGCTCATCCAGGCGTCGAAGGCTCCGGCGCCGTCCCTGGATCACGACGGGATCGGATCGGCAGGCGAGCAGGCGTTCGTATATGTTCCGCATCATGTCCAATAGTTCGGTTTCGCCCAGCCTTTGCGCGGTTTGCATCAATTCGGCCCAGCTCTCAGCGCGCCAGAGAATGGACGCCGTCTCAATGCGCAGGCTGAGGGCGCGCGCCTTGTCCCCCTGGCCCTCAAGCAGATCGGCGCAGTATTCGCGGCCACGTATCCACAAGGGGTTGAGGCGGATGGCGTCGAACAGGGGCTGATATCCAAGGTCCAGCACCTGCCGCAAAAGGCGTTCTTCATCCTTGTCCCGCATGCGCAAGGATATTTCCAGGCTGTCGTCGATGAAGGGCATGAAGCCGTCTCTGGCGCCGACGGCATGTTTGTCCGGCCGGAGAAGGGCGGCGCAGCGGCTGCCGAGCAGGGCGGCGTTATGGTTCTCCTTTGCTTTTCTGCCAGGGGTTTGGCTTTCCAGATGATATACGACGGATGCGGGCACGCAGGTAAAAAAGAAGCCGTCGGCCTTCATCCGCAGGCAGAGGTCAATGTCCTCGAAGCCGTTGCGGT
>JAIRTI010000078.1 GCA_031255035.1 Desulfovibrio sp. | reverse complement strand
CGCCGGTCAGGGGCAACCGCCATGAAGTCTTCTGGGCAGCGGCCGAGGACGGGCGTTTTTTCGTCCTCGGCGTCAACGCCCTGCCCGATCCGGCTGTTGAAAATATGCCGCCGCCGCCGAAGAATCCGGCCTGCATAGCCGGCGGGGTCTGCGCCTATCCCGGCGGCGCGCGCGGCAGGGCCCGGCCCGTCCGCAATTTCGAAGAGGCGCTGCTCTTCCCGATCGGCGACATCCTGCTGCTTCAACGGCCCTCCCCGCGCTGGAGCTTTCTGCTTGACTTCGCTTCCGGCGTGGTCACCGGAGACGGCACCGGCAACGGCCTTTTCGCGCGTACGGCCAGGCGTTACGGCCGGCCCGCCGTCTTACGCCGCTCGGGCGCCTTCGAGCGCTTCGAACCGGGCGAACCGCTTCTGGTGGATGCGCGCGCCGGTTCAACTCCCCTGGTGTGCCCTGTTGATGAGGAAGAGCTTGGAAAAAACGTCGCGCTGTTGGAGCGGAAACAGGAAGCCGGCGTCCCCGGCGCGGCCTGGCCCCTGGCCCCGGCCCTGCGGGATCCGCATACGCCGCCGCTCTGGCTGCCGGACAGCGATCTCGCGGATATCGCAAGGGAACTGGCCGCCAACGTGGTGACGCTCACCCTGCCCGATGCCGACAGTCTTGATTTCCGCGCCGAGAATTGCAGGACCTTCCACGATTTTTTGACCTATTGCCACGTCCACGCCGTGCGCGAGATGTTCCGCGCCGGCGCTTCCCGCAAAACCGCCCGGGCGCCGGCCAAGCAACTGGTGTCGGACGTGCCGACGCAGTTCTGGATTATCAATCTTGACGATGGGTTCCGTACTGAAATCAAGGGTCCGGTCGTCAACCTGACCGAGATCGCTTCGCTGCCCATGCTGGCCCTGTGGGAAGGCTTTACGGAAAAGACCTGGGAGGGGCCGCCCGCCCTGAACGCCCGCGGCTTTTTATCCGTGCTTTTCGAGGCCACGGTGAACCCCGACCTTGACCCGGCCTCCCAGTCGACGCAATACACGGAAAAGAACGTCTTTCTCATTGCCGAGCGTTTTTGCAGCATGAGCTGCCGGTTCGGTTTCCACTTTCTGGCCATGGACTGCTTATTGAGCGAGAGGGACAAGGAGCGCTTCATTATTTTTCAGTTCAAGGGCGGCGCCGCGAATCTGACCAGACGCATCCGCCGGGTGCATTTTGTGGCCGAGCTTTTGTCGCAGTTCGATTTCAGCACCGAAATAAGCGGCGATACCCTCACGGCCCGCCTGGAGCGCGGCAGCGAAAAGGCTTTCATGGCCGCCCTGCGCATATTGGGCTACCTCACCATGCACACCCGCCAGTTGGACATGATTATGGGCGACGAAGCGGCCCTTGCCGCCCGGCGCTTCCAGATGCTTGAGGATATGCTCGCCCTGGCGGGCAAGCACGAATGACGCCGGAGCGCGGCCCCACTTCAAAAAAGCCTTGCGCCCAGCCAAAGCGAAAACTTGGCGCTTCATGGGAGTTGCCGGCACTCCAAAAGATTAAAGCAGTGTTTACCAAGGAACTTTGATAAAAAAAACCTTGACTTTTGTCATTAAATTGACAATTCCATCAGAGACTGGTTGAAAAAACGACTAACAGCGCGTTTCGGCCGTGGGAGGATGGAATGAATGCAGGGGAAAGCGGGATCATCGGGCAGAGCACATCCCTGGCCGAGGTGTTTCACACCCTTGACAAGGTGGCGCCGACGGATTCCACGGTGCTGGTCACCGGGGAGTCGGGCACGGGCAAGGAACTGGTGGTGCGGGCCCTGCACGGCCAGAGCGCGCGCCGCGACAGGCCTTTTGTTCCCATAAACTGCGGGGCCATCCCCAAAGAGCTGCTTGAGTCCGAACTGTTCGGCCATGAAAAGGGGGCGTTCACCCACGCCATTCGTTCGCGTCCGGGCCGTTTCGAACTGGCCGAGGGCGGCACCGTCTTCCTTGATGAAATAGGGGAAATGGACCTGTTGTTGCAGGTCAAGATATTGCGGGTGCTGCAAGAGAGGGAAATCGAGCGCGTGGGCGGGCAGGGCGCCAAAAAAGTCGACGTTCGCGTGGTCGCGGCCACCAACCGGGATCTGGAAGAGGAAGTGGCCGCCGGACGCTTCCGGGAAGATTTGTACTACAGGCTCAACGTCATTCCCCTGCACTTGCCGGCTCTGCGCGATCGCGGCGAAGACGTGATTCTGCTCACGGATCATTTTTTACGGCATTTCTGCGCCCTGAAAAAACGGCCGGCGCTGGTCATCAGCCCTGACGTCGAGCGCGTGCTGGAGGCCTACCCCTGGCCCGGCAACGTGCGGGAACTGGAAAACCTGGCGGAGCGGCTTTCCATTCTCTGCGAGGGCGACAGCGTGCAGCTCGAAGATCTGCCCAGAAAGATTCTGGCCCAGGTGGGCAACGTCATGGACCTGCCGCCGCGCAAACCGCGCCAGGTCCCGGCCGCTCCCTCGCGCGCCGGTTTCGCCTGGCCCACCGTGGCCGACTTGCGGGAGCGGAACCTGGGGCTCAAGGAATTTTTCGATACTGCCGAAGAGAATCTGTTGGTTGAGGCCCTTGCTCTGGCCGACGGCATCAAGAACCAGGCCGCCGAAATTCTGGGCATCAAGCGCACCACCTTGATTGAAAAGCTGAAAAAGCGGAATATGGAGTAAAGCCCGAGGAAAAACGGACGGGGCGCGCCGGGGCGGCGCGCCAAGAGAGCGCCCGGCGTCGGGATTGTTGCCGCGCCGGCGTTGTCCGGCGGGCCGCAAGTATTTGCGCGCATGGAATTTGCATGAAAAAACCCGTGATGCCATGGTCTTTTTCCGGACTGATCCGGTTCTTCTGCGCGTGTTTTTTCGCGCTGCTCTGTTGCGCCCCTGCCGGGGCCGCCGAGTTGGAATGGCAGGCGCTGCCCGATCGGGAACGCGTCAGCATCCGCATGGACCAGAGCGAAGGCGTGGCCGGCGACGTGGCCCGCATCGCGCCCACCGGCGTCATCATCCCCTTTTCCGAAGTGCCTCCCGGTCTTTTTGTCGGCGCTGCGCCCGAAGGCGCGTCGATCTTCAAAGGCACGAGGCAGCAGGGCCGCTCCTTGATTCTTGAAACCCAGACGGCCGAGTTCGGCTTTGTGCTTTCCAGCAAAACGGCAACGTCCCTGGTGGTTGATTTTTTTCACAATCCGCTCGGCGCCCGCTGGAAAGCTTCCAGCAAAGCGCCGACAACGGAAATTCCCCCGGATTTCGCCATCCCGCCCATGGCCCCGGCTGATGAAGTCTCGGTCGCGCTCTCGACCGACCCTGAAGGCACAAGCGCGGCTTCAGTCGCTTTGGCGTCCGGGCGATCCGGGAGCGCGCCGACGCCTCCGGCGGCGCCGGATCGGCAAAGCAATGCCACCTCCGCCACGCCCCCGGCCGCCGCTACGCCTGACGCGACCGCCCGGCCGGTCGATCCCAATCGCGCCAGGCCGGTGGTGGTGGCACTTTCCGGGACCCCGGATCACGCGTCAACCGTCACGCGCATGGCCGACGCGCCGCCGACCGTGGCCTCGCCGACGCCGGTCATCGGCCCGCAAAGCCAGGCCAAGGCCGCCGCGCCCGCAACGCCGGCCTTGCCCCCCCCTGTTCTGGACAGCCGCACGCAGACGCAGGAGCGCTCCGCGCCGCTCCCCCTGCCGGAACCGCCGTTATCCGTTTCCGTCGCCGCCCCCCGGACGGACCGGGACGCCGGGGAAAGCCCCGCTGAGAGGCAGCCCTCGCCAGTGGCGCAGGTCGAGGCGGCAACGGCCGCGTCCGAGCCTGAAGCCCGGAGTCCGACTGGACCGGCGGCCTCGCCGGCCGTGGCCCCTATCGCCCCGTCCTCGCCCCCCGCAACGCGGTCGGCGGCGACGCCCGCGCCGGTCGCCGCCTCGCCTTCCCCGCCGACCGCGCCGCCCGTCGGCGTGGGGGTTCCTACCGGCAGCGGCATTTACGGCGGTCTGATCAACACCGGCGGGCTGGAAGCCCTCCCCCCTGACGGGGCCGACGGCTATCGGGACAGCCCCGTGGAACCGCCCGCGAGTTCAGCCGGGGAAGCGGCCGGGGAAGCGGCTGAAGAAGTGAACGGAACCGCCGCTTCTTCCGTCGAAGATTCAGGATCGCCGGCAGAGCCCGTTCAGAGCCGGGAGATCGACGTTCCGGCAAGCCCCGAGTCCCGGGGCGGGAAGGACGTTCCGCCGCAAGACAACGCCACGGTGATTTATCTTGATGAAGAGGGCAAGCCGGTGGAGCCTCCGCCAAAGCCCGAGGTCATGCTGCCGGAAATGCGCGGCCGCATCGGCAAAGGCGATTTTGCCGGCGCTCTCGGCATTGCGGAGGACCTGCTGGCCAGGGCGACCCTGGACAAGGACCAGCGCGAGGAAGTGCTCCACGCTCGCGCGGAGATGCTGTTCGCGTTGAACAAAGACGACCTGGGCCCCAGCTACAGGGAAATTTCCGACGCCACCAACCAGGCTATCAGCTTCAACTCGAAATCCTTGCGCAACGCCGGGGCCCATCTGCGGCTCGGTTTCATGAATCTCAAGATGGGCAACCTTCCCGAGGCCGAAGCCCACTTCAACATGCTCCGCCGTCTGTATCCCAACGACGAGAACGTGCCGCTCAGCTATTACTATTGGGGCGACTACCATTTCGGCAGGGGCGAAGTGCAGAAGGCCGCCGACGAATTCCAGTACGTCCTTCAGGAATACACCAACAGCCGCTATGCCCGCGAGGCGGCTCTCGG
>JAIRTI010000031.1 GCA_031255035.1 Desulfovibrio sp. | reverse complement strand
CCCCCCCCCCCCCCCCCCCCCCCCCCCCCCCCCCCCCCCCCCCCCCCCCCCCCCCCCCCGCCGGAGGCATTGCCTTTCACAGTTGGCGCATGGGGGGCCGCAAAAAGGCTCATAATGAGAATTGCTGAAGGCGCGACCCGACCCTTGGCAAAAGCCCTGTTCGCCCTTATTATCGTTTTTCGCCGTATTTGTCCGGCGTGTAACGCACAGCGCACGGGAGAAAACATGCTTCGAAGCATACATGTCCGGCTGAAGGAGCGCCTTGAGGATTGCGTGGGCGGCAATTGCGCGGCCAAGGCGCGCGCCGCTCTTGGCCTTGAGGTGTCCGAAGCGCGTCTGGTCAGGGTGTTCGTCGTTGACGGACTTGATGAAAGCGAAGTGAATGCGGCCCTGTCCGCCGCCGCGCTGCACGACCCCGTGCTCCAGGACGCGTCCCTTGAGCCCTTTGCCTCGCAAGCCGACTGGGTGGTTGAGGTCGGGTTCAGGCCCGGCGTCACGGATAACGAGGGCCGCACCGCCCGCGACACTCTGGCGCTTGTGCTGGGCCGCGACAGGGATTTCGCCGTCTACACCGCCACCCAATACCACTTTCGCACCCCGCTGGATCGGGCGGGCGTCACGCGCATCGCCACCGAGCTTCTGGGCAACGAGCTTATCCAGCGCTACAGCATCAAAAGCGCCGGGGAGTGGCGCGCGTCCCCCGGCTTTGCGCCGCAAGCGGCAAAGGTCACGGGCGCCGGCGGCGGCGAAGCGCTCGCCATCCCCTTGTCCGCCATGAGCGACGCCGAACTGGAGGCCTTGAGCCGCGAGAACACCTGGGCCTTGTCCGTGGAGGAAATGCACGCCATCCGCGCTCATTACGCGCTTCCTGAAATCGTTGAGGCCAGACGGAAAGCCGGGTTGCCGGCCGAAGCCACGGACGCCGAGATGGAAGTGCTGGCGCAAACCTGGTCGGAGCACTGCAAGCACAAAATTTTCGCGGCCGATATCGACTACGAGAACATGGAAACCGGCCGGCGCGAACGCATCCGCAGCCTGTACAAAAGCTGCGTCCAGGGTTCCACCGCCGCGATCCGCAAACGTCTGGGCGACAGGGATTTCTGCCGGTCCGTCTTCAAGGACAACGCCGGGGTGGTGGCCTTTATCGACAGCCACGACGTGTGCATCAAGGTGGAGACGCACAACAGCCCTTCGGCCCTTGACCCCTACGGCGGCGCCCTGACCGGCATCGTGGGCGTCAACCGCGACCCCATGGGCACGGGCATGGGGGCCGAACTTGTCTGCAACACCGACGTGTTCTGTTTCGCTTCGCCTTTTCACCAGGGTCCGCTGCCGCCGCGCCTGCTCCACCCGCGCCGGGTCATGGAGGGCGTGCGCGCGGGCGTGGAGGACGGCGGCAATAAAAGCGGCATCCCCACGGTCAACGGGTCCGTTGTTTTTGACGAACGCTACCTCGGCAAGCCGCTTGTGTATTGCGGGACCGTGGGCATGCTGCCGGTCTCGATTCACGGCAAGCCGGGCCATTGCAAAAAAGCCGGCGTCGGCGACGTCGTCGTCATGGCCGGAGGCCGTATAGGCAAGGACGGCATCCACGGCGCGACTTTTTCATCGGAAGAGCTGCACGAGGGCTCGCCGGCCACGGCCGTGCAGATCGGCGACCCGATCACTCAGCGCAAGCTCTATGACTGCATCATCAAGGCCAGAAATCTTGGCCTGTACACGGCCATCACCGACAACGGCGCGGGCGGCCTTTCCTCGTCCGTGGGCGAGATGGCCGGGGACACCGGCGGCTGCCGCATCGATCTGGCCAAGGCGCTGTTGAAGTACGACGGCCTCAAGCCATGGGAAATACTGCTTTCGGAAGCGCAGGAGCGCATGACCCTGGCCGTGCCCAAGGAGCATCTGGCCCGTTTCCTGGCTCTGGCGGCCGAAATGGACGTGGAGGCCACCCCGCTGGGAGAGTTTACGGACACCGGTTATTTCCACGTCACCCATGGCGCGACGCAGGTCGCTTACCTGCCCATGGATTTCATGCATGACGGCGTGCCCACGATGCGTCTGGAAGCCCGCTGGCAGAGGCCGGAGGCCTATCCTGCGGGCGGGACGGCCCTCTTCCTTGCCGGGAACGCCGAAGCGGACGCGGATTCCGTCATGAGGGACCGGGGCCTGGATCAGCGTTCCCTGCTTCTGACCATGCTCGGCCGCCTGAACGTATGCAGCAAAGAATACCTGATCCGCCAGTACGATCACGAGGTGAAGGGCGGCAGCGTCATCAAGCCTCTGGTCGGCGTCAGGCGGGACGGCCCCGGCGACGCGGCCGTTCTGCGTCCCGTTCTCGGGAGCGAGGCCGGCATCGTGCTCTCCCACGGCATATGCCCCAAGTTCAGCGATGCCGATACCTACTGGATGATGGCCAACGCCATTGACGAAGCGGTGCGCAACGCGGTGGCCGTGGGCGCGGACCCGGCGCGTCTGGCGGGCGTGGACAACTTCTGCTGGTGCGACCCGGTGCAGTCGGAAAAAACGCCGGACGGCCGCTATAAACTGGCGCAGTTGGTGCGGGCCTGCAAAGCCCTTGAGCATTTCTGCCTGGCCTTTGGCGTGCCCTGCGTTTCGGGCAAGGACTCGATGAAGAACGACTACACGGGCGGCGGAGCCAAGATTTCCATACCGCCCACCGTGCTCTTCTCCATACTCGGCTTTATTCCCGACGTGAACAAGGCCGTGACCAGCGACTTCAAGCAGGCGGGGGAAGCCATCTACCTGCTGGGCATGACCCGGAACGAGTTGTGCGGCAGCGAACTGGCGGCGGAACTCGGGCTGGCGGGCGGGGCCGTTCCCCAGGTTGACGCCCTCCAGGCTCTGGCCCGGTACCGCCTGATCCATCAGGCTATGCAACAGGGCCTGATCAGCGCCTGCCATGACCTGTCGGACGGGGGCCTCGGAGTCGCCCTGGCCGAGATGGCGCTCGGCGGCCGTCTGGGTGCCAGGGTGAACCTGGCGCGGGTGCCGGCCTGTGGCTTTTCCCCGGAGAACGCGGCCCAATCAGTGTGCGCCTTGTTGTACGCCGAATCGGCCAGCCGCCTGCTGGTCACCGTGCCGAGGGACGCCATCCGGCGCTTTGAAG
>JAIRTI010000023.1 GCA_031255035.1 Desulfovibrio sp. | reverse complement strand
CATGATTCCTACCTCATGAATTGTTGCCGTCGGTTGCAAATCGAGCCTCCTTTTTAAGGCTCCTCATCGGTCAATTCATGTGCTACTTATCTCGGTCATATCATTTGCTCGCGACACCGGCGACGGATGCAAGGCTGTGGGAAGAGGATCTTTCCACAGGAGAAAAAGAGCCGCTGTTTCAGTATTTTTCCTTCAAGTGGAAACACTAAAACCGGTATGTTAGCGACAAGAGGGCCTGATGGCTTTTCGTTTTGCTCCCCATGGAAAAGTCGTACCCGACCGACAGGTCGACGTTGTTGGCCAGATGGACGCCCGCGCTCAGTCCAAGCCCCAGAGAGTCCCTATGCAGCGGCAGAGCCTTGGTGGTAAAGGGGTCTTGCTCGGCTCCCGCAAACCGGGCCGTGGCCCGCCCCCCTAACAATACCCCCGCTGTTTATGCCTTCTCTCGTGTAGCGGCGGTTTCCCTTTGGATGCTGAAAATTTTCGGAACCGGAGTATGCATATATAATTACCAGAAATAACAGGGAAAATGCAAAAAAACAAGGGAGGATGTTTTTTTAACCCACCCCCTCGCGGAAATCGGATAAAAGAGAAATATTCAGGACTGTTGCCCACAGTAAAACAAGAAAGGAAGTGCTGTGATTCCATGCCCTTTTTTTCTCGCGTCTGCCAAATTTTGTGAAACTTGGCTCATCTGGGCCTGAAAATCACCAATTCTTCCTCTCTCTGCACCTTTTTCTGGGAAAAGCCCCGAAGGGCCGGAACAAAGTGGAAAGTCACGGTAAAAATACGTGCCGTTTAGGGCAAGGATTCGTGTTGTGCTACAATTTTGTGTTACCCCGGTGTTACCCCAACAAAAAAGAGGTTTGCAGAAATTTCTGTAAACCTCTAATTTTCCTGGCTCCCCGGGACGGGGTTGAACCGCCGACCTAGTGATTAACAGTCACCCGCTCTGCCAGCTGAGCTACCGGGGAATGACGCACATCAAAGTGCAGGTGGCGATAATTATACCGAAGAGAGAGGCTCGTCAAGTTCTTTTTTGTCGGGCTTCGGGAGCGGCGCAGCGATCAAATCCGGTGATGGCAGCCGATATCATTTGGATTTCTCAGCGCCGCCTGCGTTATCAGGTAGGCGGTCTGGCATCCGTGGAAGAGGTCCACCACCGGGCGCGAGAGCGGAGTGCTGCGGTAGAAGGTATGCAGATGCCGCGACAGATCCCGCAAATCCTCAAACGCCCTGGCCAGGCGCGGCGTTGTCCGGGTGATCCCCACGTAGTTCCACATGGTGTTGCGGATGCTGGCCCAGTCCTGGGCGATCAGGGCCGGGTCGTCGTTATGCTCGTCGCCGGAGGGGCGCCAATCTTCAATGGCGTCGTGCAGACGGGCATAGGCGCCTTTTTTGCCGCTTTTCATCATGTGCGCCGCGATGTCGTCGGCTGCGGTCTTGCCCCAGAGCAGGGCTTCGAGCAGCGAGGTGCTGGCCAGGCGGTTGGCCCCGTGAACGCCGGTGCAACTGCATTCGCCGACGGCATAGAGGCCGCTCAGGCTGGTGCGGCCGGCGAGATCCACCAGGATGCCGCCGCAGAAGTAATGGGCCGCCGGCACTACCGGGATCGGCGCCTTGCGAATGTCTATGCCCCGGTCGAGGCAGTTGCGCAGCACCGTGGGAAAGCGGGCGGCCAGATCCTGTTTGACGCCGCTCAGGTCAAGGTACACGCAGGGCGCGCCGGTGCGCAGGAGTTCGTCGACAATGGCCCTGGCAACGATGTCGCGCGGCGCGAGGTCCGCCCTGGGGTCGACTTTTTCCATGAAATATTCGCCGTCGGCGTTGAAAAGGCGCGCGCCCTCGCCGCGCAGAGCCTCGGTAATGAGAAAACGGCGCGGTTCGAGATGGAAGAGAGTGGTCGGATGAAACTGCATGAATTCCATGTTCATGAGCCGCACAAAGGCCCGCCCGGCCATGGTGATGCCGGCGCCCGTGGCCGTGGTCGAATTGGAGCTGTGCAGGTACACCTGGCCCGCGCCGCCGGTGGCGAGCACGGTCACGTCGGCCAGCATGGTTTCCACCACCTCGCTGCTTTCCTTCAGCACGTAAGCGCCGCAGCAGCGGTTTTCAAGTTGATAGCGATAGGTCATGCCGCTGGAATGGTGATGGGACGTCAGCAGATCGACGGCCGTGTAGCCTTCGAGCCAGGTGACGCCGGGGTGCGCGCGTACGGCTTCGGTGAGGAAGTCCATGATGGTGTGCCCGGTATGATCGGCGGTGTGCATGATGCGCTGCGCCGAGTGCCCGCCTTCGCGGGTCAGATCCCAGGAGTCGTCCGGCCCGGCTTTGTCAAAAGGCACGCCAAGGCGATCCACCAGCAGTTCCTCCACCGCTTTGGGGCCTTCGGTGACCAGAAAGCGAACCGCCTCGGGCAGGTTGAGGCGATGCCCGGCGGTGAGGATGTCTTCTTCAAGGCGGGCCGGGTCGTCCGCAATCGGAGCGCGGTAGATGATGCCGCCCTGGGCCAGCCAGGAGTTGGCGTTTCGCGGTCCTGACGCTGCGGCGATAAGCGTCACCCGAACGCCCTGATCGGCCAGACGCAGGGCCGTGATACAGCCGGCCAGGCCGGCGCCGATGACGAGAACGGGGCTGTGGGTCCGGTATGACATGGCTCTCCTGTTGGTTCGGCGCTTTTCACTTGAAAGCGCTCTTTCTTGGCCCACGGGCATGCAAGGCGAGGCGGAACAACCCGGCGGGATTTTCAAAGGCGGGCCGGCTTATTCCCGCGCGCCGCCGGCGCTTGTCCTCAGGAACAAACGGCCAGCATACATTCCAGGGCTTTTCTGGCGGGAATGGTCAAATCATCGTCAATGCGCACCAAAAAAGGCGATGCCTTCCCCATATCGGCACTCTCGGCCAGGGCGTCAAGGGCCTCAGCCAGACGCTCTTCCGTGGTTTGGGCCATGTGGGTGCAGGCGCTTTCCACAAGGGGGAGAATATGAAGGCGATGCCGGTGCTGTTCGGCCAGACGTTCGACCAGGTTGATTTCCGTGCCGATGACGAGCGTTCCGCCATCGGGCATTTCGTCGGCGTAGCGGATGATGAAGGATGTGGACCCGGCGGCGTCCGCCGCGGCCACCACCTCGGGCGTGCACTCGGGATGCGCCACGACCCTGGCGCCGGGGTTTTCCGCGCGCAGGCGTTCCACCTGGCGCACGGCAAAGCGGGTGTGAATGGAGCAGAACCCCGGCCACAGCAGCAGCTTCGCCCTGTCGGCGACGTCCTGGTCGATGCGTCCGCCCTGCTCGCGGATGTTGAGCACATGACATTCGCGCTGGGGGATGCCGAGCCGGTCGGCGGTATTCCGCCCGAGGTTTTTGTCCGGCAGGAACAGGACGGCGTCTCCCCGGCCGAGGGCCCAGCGCAGCATGGTGACGGCGTTGGCCGAGGTGCAGACCGAGCCGCCGTGCCTGCCGACGACGGCCTTAACGGCCAGGGTGGAGTTGACGTAGGCCAGCGGAACGATTTTTCTTCCCGTGGCGGAAAGTTTTCCGAGGACGGCGTCCAGCAGGGGGGCCGGAGACATCATGGCCATGCTGCATTCGGCCGAGGGTTCGGGCAGATGCACCTCGCAGCCCGGCCGGGCGAGCAGAGCGGCGGATTCGGCCATGAAGTACACGCCGCAAAACATAATCCAGCGCGAATCAAGGGCCGCGCATTTGCGGGCCAGTTCAAGGGAGTCACCGCGCAGGTCGGTGTGGCGGATGACCTCTTCGGCCTGATAATGATGGCCGACAATGGTCAGATCGCCGCCGAAGCGACGGCGTACGGCTTCAATGGAGTCGGACAGGGGGCGTTCCGTCATGCTGGGCCATCCTGTGTGGCTTTGCTTCAAAAGCGGTTGTCAGGGCGCATTCGGAGCGGGGCCGGGCTCACGCGGACCGATGCGCATGCTGAAGTCCGCGGCCGGGGCGGAATGGGTCAGGCGGCCAACGGAGACGTAATCGGGCTTGCGGCCCTGCCAGCCGCTGGTCAGGGCGGCCACGCCCGCGAGGTCGACCCCGCCGCTGATTTCCACTTCCACTCCCGGCGGCACCAGGAGCAAAGCCTGTTGCATCACTTCGCGCGACATATTGTCAAGCATGATCCGCCGGACGTCGCAGGCGACGGCTTCGCGCGCCTCGTCCAGCGTGCGGCATTCCACCTCAATGGGCGGGGCCGGGTCATAGGCCAGGCGCAGGCGCTCCACCGCCGGCAGGATGCCGCCGGCGGCGTCAATATGATTGTCTTTCAGCATGAGCATTTCGGACAGGTTCAGGCGGTGGTTGCTCCCGCCGCCGACCAGCACCGCGTACTTTTCCGGGTAACGCAGTCCGGGCAGGGTTTTGCGGGTGTCCAGCAGGCGGACGCCCGTGCCTTCAAGAATGTCGGCGTAGCGTCTGGTCAGAGTGGCTATGCCCGAAAGATGGCAGAGGAAATTGAGAATAACGCGTTCGGCCCGCAGAATGATACGGGCGCTGCCGTCGATGGAGGCCAGCAGGCTGCCGTTGGCCGCCAGCGAGCCTTCTTCGACATGGGCGGTCTGAGTCCATGCGCCGGGTTCGAGAGCGGCCGTTTCCTCCAGTACCAGCGACAGCAGCGGCAGGCCCGCGACCACGGCGTCCTGCTTGGACACAATGCGGGCGGAAAGGGCGTCGCCCTCGCCGAACACCGCGTTGCTGGTCAGGTCGGGGCCGTCTTCCGTCAGGGCGTCGCGGATGGCCCGCACCAGATGGCGTCTGGCCACTCCGCTAAAGAAAGTGTCGAAATTCGCCCTGCGCATGGCTTGTCTCCCCGTCCCTGGAATGTTACTGCAAGCGAAGCAACGGTAATATTGCGGCAACGCGCCTTCCACGTCAAGCCGCCATCATAACCACCCAGGGCTACCGCATCTTAATTTCGTTGCGCCGCAGTATTTTTGCTTTTCAGAGCGTCCCGGTTCGCCAACTTTTTTGAGGTGCGTCATGTCTGCAAAGCCGCAGTAATAAAGGAAATTAGATGCGGTAGCCCTGCATAACCACCAGCAATTCTAATTTTGATGAAGCCAGCCAGTTTGCATGTGGGCACCCG
The DNA here is from genome assembly GCA_031255035.1 of Desulfovibrio sp. Lineage (GTDB taxonomy): Bacteria > Desulfobacterota > Desulfovibrionia > Desulfovibrionales > Desulfovibrionaceae > Frigididesulfovibrio. Next base: position 206 of record JAIRTI010000023.1, on the reverse strand, counting down.
CCCACAGCGCCAGGCCGCCGGCCCCAGCTTCGTACCTGGACCCGGCGATTGGGCCAGGAGAATGTATCCGGCAAGTCCGCAAAAAGGCTCATAATGAGAATTGCTGATCATACCAGCGCCTTATCATACCGGACATGCCATGAGCAACGACAAGAACAGACGCGACGCCGACCCGGCGCCGGACCCGCCGGCCCACAAGGAGGCCC
>JAIRTI010000207.1 GCA_031255035.1 Desulfovibrio sp. | reverse complement strand
CCCCCCCCCCCCCCCCCCCCCCCCCCCCCCCCCCCCCCCCCCCCCCCCCCCCCCCCCCCCCCCCCCCCCCCCCCCCCCCCCGCCGGAGGCATTGCCTTTCGCGGTTGGCGAATGGGAGTCCGCAAAAAGGCTCATAATGAGAATTGCTGTCGCGGGAGCCGGGGATTCTCCCCTTGACAGTCGATTTGGGCTATTGCACTATCCTTGTACGGTACAGTTGACGTCGCGCCCACCAGGCGGCTCGCCGTTTTTTCCTGGCCCGCGCTAGCGGTTTCGCCGCCATGGCCGGGTGTTTTGTAATCGCGAGGCCGAGCCATGAAACCCATCAGCAACGAACTGTTATCCACGAAAGTGGTTCAGGCCGTGAAATCAGCCATCATATCGGGCGAACTCGCTCCCGGCACCAAAACGACCGAAACGCAGATCGCCACCATACTCGGCGTCAGCAGGACGCCGGTGCGGGAGGCCTTGCGCCTGCTCAACGAACAGGGATTCGTCACCCTCGTCAAAAATTCGGGCGTGGTCATTGCCGACTTCACGCTGGAAGACACCCTGGGCATCCTCCAGGTGCGGGGCGTGCTTGAGGGCCTGGCCGCCAGGCTCGCGGCCGTGGTCATCACTTCCGATCAGATTGCCCACCTGCGCTCCATTCAGAACATGCTGGATGACCTTGAGCCGGAAGACAGCGCGAGCGGCGAAGAGTTTATGCTGGCCGACAGAAGTTTTCACGACTACTTGATCGAAGTAGCCGGAAACCATCATATTTCCAGAATCACGGATTCATTGAAGGGCAGGCTTTTGCGGCTGCATACCCTGCTGATTGACTTGTCCAACGGCGAAATCCTGAAACAGGTCAGGATGGAGCACGGCGCGATTATTGAGGCCATCATTGCCGGCCAGGCTGAACGGTCCGAACAGCTTTCGCGGCTGCACATGGGCCTTATGGGCAACCACGTTGAAGCAATGGTGGCCCAGCGCCGCGCGATCTCGGGAGAGACCGTGGGGCCGACCGGCAGAAAGCTGTCCTGGAACAGTCTCGATATCCCGCTGCTGTAAGGGGCAGCGCCCCCTTTGGCCGCCGGAGGCCAGCAATTCTGATTTTGTCGAAGCCAATTTGATCGCATGTGGGCTCTGCCCACACCCGCCAGGGCCTTGCCGGCCCCAGTTCCGTTCCTGGACCCGGCGATTGGGTGGCTGATAGTGCTGCCCTGTTGATACGCGTAGCCGGAATCCAAACTGAGGGGGTCCGGGGGAAATCATTTCCCCCGGCGGGGTCCGGGGCAGCGCCCCGGCCGCCGGAGGCATGCCTTTTCCATAGCTTTGTCAGCGCCATAAAAAAAGTCCCCCGACAAGACATTGCCGGGGGACTTTTTGTTCAGGTTGCGTATGCTGAGAGTTTAGAATGTGCCGTAGCCCATGCCGATGAGGATATAGGCAATGATGCCCACAACAATGCCATAGAGTACAAAGGGCCAGAAGGTGCGCCGCATGATGTCGCCCTCTCTGTTGAGCAGGCCCACGACTGTGCACACGGCCACGATATTGTGAATGCATATCATGTTGCCCATGGCACCGCCGGCGCCCTGGGCGGCGATGATCACCGTGCGCGACAGCTTGAGCTGGCCGGCGATATCCCACTGGAACATGCCGAAGAGCATGTCGGAAACGGTGTTGGAGCCGGTGATGAACGCCCCGAGGCCGCCCACATAGGAGGCGACGGCCGGCCAGACCGAGCCGAGCATGCCGGCTGTGGCGGTGGCCATGGCCAGCGGCATGGAGGGCAGGAACTCGGCCGTGCCCGCGATGACCTGATCGGCCAGGGCCGGGTTGAAGCCGGAACCTTGGAAGATCTTCACCAGGGCCACGGAAGCGCACAGGGAGATGGTGGCGGCCTTCATTTTAACGGTGGTTTCCTTCCAGGCCTGAACCGCCTTGCCTCCGGGCATCTTGTGCAGAAGGATGGTTAACAGGGCCACCAGTATGAAGGGCACTGTGCCGGGCAGGTACAGCAGCTTGAGGCTTTCACTGACCGCGCCCTTTTTGCCGAGGGCCTCAACCGGTCCGAAGCCGAGGATATTGTTGAAGGAGAGGACGCCGTTGGCGTTGAGCCAGGCCTTCAGGGGCAGCACGTCCACACGGGTGAGCACCAGGATCAGCCCGATAAGGATGTAGGGCAGCCAGGCCATGAACTGGCTCATGTGCGGCTTGAATTCCGTCTTTCCGGCAAAGGCGATGTCGCCGGTCCAGTCCTTTTCCCACTTGGACGGCTCGCCGAAGGTCCACACGTCCTTGGGCACGCAAAAGCCTTTTTGGGCGCCGGCGACGATGATGCCGAGGCCCACCAGGCCGCCCACCAGAGAGGGAATTTCCGGCCCGACCAGCCAGGCCAGGATCAGGTAGGGGATAGTGAAGGCAACGGCGGCGAACACACAGAATTTCCAGGCGGCAAAGCCGTCGGACCAGGAGCGGCTGGGTCCGAAAAAGCGGGTGATGAAGCCCAGCATGAAAATGGGCAGAATAAAGGCCATGGGCGTATGCATGATGGTGACGGTTTCACCGATGATCTTGAAAAAAGCGTCCAGGGACTGCACCTGACCGGCGCTGATCATGGCTTCGACCACGCTTTTGATGGAAGCGCCGAAACCGACGATAATCGGCGTGCCCACGGCGCCGAAGGTAACCGGGAAGGAGTTGAAGACAAGACAGAGCACCGCCGCCGCCATGGGAGGAAAGCCCAGTGACAGGAGCAACGGCGCGGCAAGGGCGGCCGGGGTGCCGAAACCGGCGGCACCTTCAATGAAGGCCCCGAACATATAGCCCACAATGATGGCCTGAATGCGCATATCCTTGCTTACGCTCTGCATGCCGTATTGAATAGTCTCCATGCCCCCGGAATATTGAAGGGTATGCAGGATGAGCAGGGCGCCGAACACGATGATGAGCACGCCCACGGCGCTGATGACGCCCTGAATGCTGAGGGCCGCCACGTAATCGACCGGCAGGCCCCAGACGACAACCGCGCCGACGGCGCAGGCCAGCCAGGACAGGGGCATGGCTTTCATGGCCCCCATGCGCAGGCCCACCATCAGGACAAGGGCGACGAGGATAGGAATTAAGGCGACTATAGCCAACAAAGATATCGACATTGCATACCTCCTTAGGGTCACTGGACCTCGTTGAATGAACATCTACGGCAAAACATGGCGCGACTTACCGTTTTCCCGGCACAGCATGCGTTCGCTCAGACCATGACGCCTCCGATTCCACAGGGGATTGCCCACACTCCACAACCAAAATATCAGATCAGCGTTTCCCTGACCTTGTGTTCAAAAAATGGCCGCAATAATATTCTGAATACTGTATACAATCATTGTATACAATACAGTATGCTTGATCCGTTGTGGTTTATCTGTCATGGTTGATCCGTCATGGTTGATCCGACTTGTTCAGCGCCTTTCACGCAAAAGAAGCGTAAAACCAAAAAAAGGTCAAGCACTTTACGAACAGAAAACTTTCTGATAGGTAAAAAATTTATCAGAGCTGGGTTTTGATATACAAGAGAACTCGTGCTCAAGTCAATATATTAAAAAGCATAATTACCAAATCGGTGAGAATAAAATTTACATTCATACAAAATACCGGATACTGTATACAACCCGTTGTCAGCCCCTGTCGCACTCTCTTTTCGTGAACTTTAACCTCAAGGAGCAGCCCATGTCAGCACAAGAATCGCCAGCAATCACACTATTTAAGCAAAAGGCCGCCGTTGTGTCGGCAAAGGTGACCGAGGTTAAAGGCGTGCGGGAAGCCATGGCGTACGCCCTGGACGTCTGTGAGAAAAAAGAGTTTTGCGAACAGCTCCTTTCCGGGGGCGGGGACAAGCCTTCCGACAGCGGCGCGGCCCAGGGCGAGCGCGCCGCCGTCAAGATGATAGCGGCGCCCGGGCTTGATGCGGCCGTTTTCAAGACGCTTGAAGCCGAAGGGAGCAAAAAGGGCTTTACCGTCATTCGTGAGGGTATGCGCCGTTATCTTGCCGGCATAGACGTGGGGTTCAGCACGGCCGATCTGGCGGTCGCGGAAACGGGCACCTGCGTTATGGCCGCGGAGAATGAAGACCTGCGGCTGGCGACCATGGTCTGCGAGATCCACGTCATCGCCCTGGCCAAATCCAAAATCGTCAATTCACTGTACGATGCCGAGGAATACATCCAAAAGCTCATGGAAGGCGGCGTCATGTACACGTCCTTCATCTCCGGCCCGAGCCGCACGGCCGACATCGAACGGGTGCTCACTCTCGGTGTGCACGGCCCCCTTGAACTGCATATCGCCCTGATGGAGGAATAAAATGTCCGCTGAAAGCATGAAGCAATATCACGAAGAGATACGCGAGTCACTGGATAACGCCTTTCTGCGGGAAACCCTTGATAAATTTGCCGTGGCCTACAGGGCGAACAGGACCGCCGTGTTTGCGGACCTCAACGCCAAAGAACTGATCAAGGAGATTGCCGACGCCAAAGACAAGTACGTCAGCCGGCTTGACGAACTCTACGAACAGTTTTCGCGTGAAGCGTCGAAACGCGGCGTACACGTGCACCGCGCGGCCACGGCCGCCGACGCCAATGAAATCATCTGCCGTATCGCCAGGGAAAACAACTGTACGAAGATTATCAAGTCGAAATCCATGACCGGCGAGGAGATACACATCAACACCGCTCTGGAGGCCGCCGGCTGCAAAGTGGTGGAGACCGACCTTGGCGAGTGGATCATCCAGTTGCGCAAGGAAGGGCCGACGCACATGGTCATGCCGGCCATCCACCTGTCGCGCCATCAGGTGGCCGATGTTTTCGCCGTTGAAACCAAACGCAAGCAGGACAGCGACATCGAGCGCCTGGTCAAGGTCGCCCGGCGCGAATTGCGGGTCAAGTTCGCCGAGGCGGACATGGGGATTTCCGGCGCGAACTTCGCCCTGGCGGATACCGGCACCGTGGCTATCTGCACCAACGAAGGCAACGGACGGCTGACAACGACTCTGCCCAGGGTTCATGTGGCTCTGTGCGGGCTGGACAAGCTCTGCCCCGACATCCACTCCGCCATGCGCGTGATTAACGTGCTGCCGCGCAACGCCACAGCCCAGATCATCACCTCCTACGTCTCCTGGATGACCGGGGCGACGAATTGCGGCGTCACGCCCGACAGAAAAAAAATCATGCATGTGGTGTTTCTGGATAACGGCCGCAGCGCCCTGGCCAAAGACCCGGCCTGCCGCGACGTCTTGCGCTGCGTGCGCTGCGGGGCCTGCGCCAACGTCTGCCCGGTATACCGCATGGTGGGCGGGCACAAGATGGGCTATGTGTATATCGGCGCCATCGGCCTGATCCTCACCTATTTCTACCACGGCCGTGACCGGGCCAGAGCCCTGGTGCAGAACTGCATCAATTGCGAGGCCTGCAAGGACATCTGCGCGGCGGGCATCGATTTGCCGGCCATTATCCAGGAAATCCGGGCCAGACTCGTTGAAGAGGAGGGCTCGCCCCTGGAGTCCACCCTGCTGGCCAAGGTGCTGTCCAACCGCGGCATGTTCCACACCTTGCTCCGCTTCGGCAAATGGGCGCAGCGTCCGGTCACGGGCGGCACGCCCTTTGTCCGCCATCTGCCCGATATCTTCCTGAAAGGTCAGGGGTTCCGGGCCTTGCCGGCCATCGCGGGCACGCCCTTCCGCAACAAATGGAAAAAACTTGCGGAAGGTCTCCCGCAAAAGGGCAAGTACCGCGTGGCCCTTTTTGCCGGCTGCGCCCAGGACTTCATTTACCCCGAGCAGCTTGAGGCGGCCCTTGAGGTTTTCAAGGCCGGCGACTGTTCGGTGGACTTCCCCATGGAGCAGAGCTGCTGCGGCCTGCCCGTTCAGACGATGGGCGAGCGCAAGGCGTCTGAAAACGTCGCGTTTCAGAACGTCAAGGCCTTTGCCGCCGGCGGCTATGATTACATCATCACCCTGTGCGCGTCGTGCGCCTCGCATCTGAAGCACAGTTATCCCGGCCTGTTGGCCTCGTATCCCAACATGACCTTTGAGGTGGAGCAGTTCGCCTCGCGAATCATTGATTTCACGTCCTTCACGCGCGACGTGCTCGGCCTTGGCGAAGAAGGCCTCAGGCGGACGGACGAAAAGGTCTGCTACCACGCCCCCTGCCATTCCTGCCGGGGACTCGGGGTGACCGAACAGCCGCGCGATCTGCTCAAGGCCGGGGGGAATTACCTGCCCAGCGCCGAGGAAGACAGTTGCTGCGGATTCGGCGGCACTTACTCCGTCAAATTCCCCGAGATTTCGGCTGAGATTCTGAACCGTAAACTGAACGCTTTCGAAGCGTCGGGCGCGTCCACGCTGGTCACGGATTGCCCTGGCTGCGTCATGCAGCTTCGCGGCGGCGAGGAAAAGCGCGGCAGAAAGCTCAAGGTTCAGCACATGGCCGAGTTTTTGTCCTCGCGCCTGAAGAAATAAGCGGTGCGTTTCCTGACAGCCAGGGAGCGGAAACGCTCCCTGGCTGGACAAGGCGCGTTACCATGCGTTTTCCCGGTCCGATCCGGGGCCTTCATATAACAATAATATCTGCAAGGAGAACACCATGGCGAAGATGAAGACGATGGACGGCAACACGGCGGCCGCTCACATAGCATACGCGCTGAGCGACACGGCGGCTATTTACCCGATCACGCCGTCGTCGGTGATGGCGGAGGAGG
>JAIRTI010000157.1 GCA_031255035.1 Desulfovibrio sp. | reverse complement strand
CAGTTTGGGTTCCGGCTGCGCGTATCAGCAGGGTGCCACTTGGGTTCCGGCTGCACATAGCAACAGGGCACACCTACAGCCACCCATTCGCCGGGTCCAGGTACGAAGCTGGGGCCGGCAAGGCCCTGGCGGGTGTGGGCGGAGCCCACATGCGATCAAATTGGCTTCATCAAAATAAGAATTGCCGGCGCCGGTCCTCGGGCAAAGCCAGAAAGGATTCGAGAATGGCAGCGGCCGAGGCTTTATCCAGGGCTTTTGCCAATTCTTTGCCGCGTTTGCCGGCGTCGCGCAGCCGGGTTTCGGCATCCCAGGAACTCAGGTTTTCGGGCATGAGAAAGACGGGCAGAGGGCTGCGGCGTTTGAGCCTGAGGGCCATGTTGCGCGACCTCCTGGCGCTTTCGCTCTCTTCGCCGTTTTCCCGCAGAGGCAGGCCGACCACGAAGGCTTCAATCCTTTCGGCTTCGGCCAGGAGCAGCAGTTCGGAAAAAAAAGCGTCTTTGCCGCGCATGAGGATGGTGGTCAGGGGAAAGGCCATGGTCGCGTCCGTATCAGAGACGGCAATGCCGGTGCGCTTTTCCCCGTAGTCGATGGCAAGATGCTTCACGGTCGGCCCCGGCTCAGATTTCCCATTGGGCGTCGTCTTCCCTGGCCTCGGCCTCGGTCAACTGCATGCCGGCCAGATCGCCGACCGGGACTCGCCTGATCGCGTCGTCGGTCCTGACGCCGCGCAGCAGCTTGCGCCATTTACGGCCCCAGCGTCTGCCGAAGAACTGCTCGGCAAGAAATTCAAGGGTATGCCGCACCAGGCGTTTTTTGTCCGCATCCCGGTTCATGAGAATGCGCGTGAGGCCGATGCGGCACGACGGACAACTGACGATGATCGGCGCTTCCGCTGGCATGTCGGCCAGATCAACGGTCAGCCGTTCGGCTTTTTTGGCGCGCAGTTTATTGTATATCGCCGGAGAGGTCATGGCCCCCATGCCCGATTCTCCGCAACAGCCGGGGCTGATGCGGACTTTGGCCCCGGTGTGGGCGGCGATGTTCCTGGCATAGAGACGCGCGGCTTTGGCCTTGGGCACGCCCGGAATTTCGACGTGGCAGGGGGAATGGTAGAGCAGCCGCTGCGGCCTTGGCGGCGCGTCCTTGTCGTCGCTATCCAAAGGCGGGAGTGAAGCGCCGGCGGCAAAGAGAAAATCGGCCACATCGCCCTGCGCCACGGACACGCCGTCAATTTTGGGGAGCACATCGGCCAGAAAGTGCCGTTCCAGGCCGTCGCGGCACGAACCGCAGGCCGTGAGCACGTGGCTCGGCGCGAAGCCCAGGCTTTCGGCTTTTTCCGCCAGGGCGCGCAGCATGGCGATGTTGCGGTCCTGGTTCACGGCGAAGGCGTCGTGCAGACCAGCCGCCAGCAGGGGGTAGCCGCAGCACAGGGGTTTGTCGGGCATGGCCGCGGCGTAGCCCGAGGCCAGCAACAGACTGAGCCCGGCCAGACCGATGCTGCGGTAAAAGATGCCGCCGCCGCAGCCGGGAAAGAACAGAACAGTTCCGCGCGCCTCGCCCTCGGGCACAAAGATCGAGCCTTTGTCCAGATGCAGGCCTTCAAACAGGTTTTGATACGCGGGGCGCGGTCCGGGCGCGTTGAACAGGGGGCTTGCGAAGCGCGAGCGCCAGGAGGTCGGCGTCACGGAAAGCAGGCGGTTTTGCACGCCCTGGCCGAAGGAGGCCAGTTTTCCCGCCTGGGGGATGCGCCTGGACGGATTCTGGGCGACATATTTGAGGGCCAGGGATTTCAGGGGATGTCCGCCCGCGCCTTCTTCCTCCAGAAAGCCGCGCAAGGTCATGGCCACCTCTGACGAGGCGATTTTGACCGGACACACGGCCGTGCATTTTCCGCAGCCGGTGCAATGCTCGACCATGCGTCTGAGTTCGGCCAGGAGCGAGGGATCGGGCCGGCCGTGGTTGACCTGGGAATAATAGATGGCTTCGACCAGGGCGCCCAGCGAAAGATTCTTGTTGCGCGGGTGGAAGAGCAGCCCCTGTTCGGGGTAATGCATGGGGCAGTGCTGGCGGCATTTGCCGCAGCGGGTGCAGACCTGCACGTTCAACAGCAGGCCGATGAGCCGTTCCTTGTCGGCCAGGCCGCTTTGCCTGAGGTCTTCAATCAGGCGGTTGAAGGAAAAGGTAAAGGGGGAGACCGGCAGTTTTTTGTCCGTCAATTTGGCCGGGTTGAAAATATTCAGCGGGTCGACGCGTTGTTTGAAGGCGCGAAAGGCTTCCATTTTGGCCGGGGTAAGAAAGGCGATTTTGGTGATGCCGATGCCGTGTTCGCCCGTGACCTCGCCGCCCAGGGCCTGGGCTTTGGCCATGACCAGATGGGCGACCTTTTCGGCGTTGGCGAGCATGAGCGGGTCGTTGGAGTTGACCGGAATGTTCACGTGCCAGTTGCCGTCGCCCGCGTGCATGTGGCTGGCCACGCAGATGGCCGAGGCCGTAAAGTAATCGCGGAGTTGCGCGATGCGCGTCTCAAGCTGGGGCCATTCGTCGGCCGCCTCCCGGAAAAAGAGCCGGGCCCGCATCTGAAGTTCCTGATCCGACAAGTCGGCCGGAGGGATGTCGCCCTGGATGATGCGCCCTACATAATCCATTTCCTGGCGCAAGCGTTCGGCATCCTCGGGCAGGCCGGGCAGAAGGGCGATGTTCCGCAGCGCTTCGCGGTAGGCCTTGGCCATGGCGGTCAGGTTCAGATTTTCAAGATAGAGGGCGAACTCGGGGATGGCGTTCAGGGGAATGACGACGTCCTCGTTGATCTTGAAGCCCGAAGTGCGCCTGGCGATGGCCGAAAGCCGGTGGCGGTCCTCCCAGTATTCCTCGGCCTGGACCGCGTCGCGGGCCACAAAGGCGTCCACCGCGTCATAGGATCGGCAGATGGTCACCACATGGCCGACGGCCTCGTCCAGGGCCTTTTCGTCGTCGCTGTCCAGTTGCAGGATGAGCACGGAAATAGGGTCGCCTTCATAAGCGGAGGATTTTTTCCGATAGCCTATGGCCTGCACGTACTTGAGGCCGAATTCCTCCAGGGCGGTAATTTTCACCTTGTCCCCGTGACGGCGGATATCGTTGCGCAAGGCGACGATATCATTGACCACCAGCATGCAGTTTTCCATGCTCCGGCCGAAAAACTCCAGCACCACCACCCGATAATGCTCCGGAAACTTGTGCAGGGTGAAGGTCGCGTCGACAATCACGCCGTCCGTTCCTTCCTTCTGAATGCCCGGCAGTCCGCCAAGGGCCTTGTCTGTCACGTCCTTGCCGAGGCCGGGCTTGCGAATGTCGTCGCCTTTGAGGGTGATGCATTCGCTGACCCGCCCGCTTGCATCGCGCACTTCAAAGGTCGCGGGTTCGCCGGGGAGGAGTTTGTGCCGGGGATGGTCGACGCGGCTGACGGTGATGATTTCGCCGTCAGGCCTGACCATCCGGTAGGACAGCAGGTTGTCGATGGTGACGCCGTATTCGAAGCACAGAGGGCCGCCGGCGTTTTCGGCGATGTTGCCGCCGATGCTCGAAGCGGCTTTCGAGGCCGGGTCGATGCTGAAGAGCAGCCCGTGTCTGGCCGCGGCCTGGTAGGCGTCAAGGGTGATGACCCCGGCGCCCAGGGTGAGGCTTCGCCCCTCAACGTCCACCGGGTCCATGCGCGTCAGTTTTGTCAGGGAGAGGATGACGGATCGTTTCCGGGCCGGTATGGCCCCCCCGGTGAGGCCGGTGCCGCTGCCCCTGGGCACGAGCGCGAACTGCATTTCGCCCGCCAGTTTGACCACGGCGGACACTTGCCCGGCATTCTGCGGCGTGACCACCAGAAGGGGCAGTTCAAGGCGCAGGTCCGTGGCGTCGGTGGCGTTTTCAACCAGCGAGTTGCGCCTTGTGTCGATGCTTTCCGGGGGCAGCAGAGCGCAGAGGCGGGCGATCAGCTCCTTGCGAAAGGCCATGTCGCTTTCATGCGCGCTCCAGAACATGGTGATGCCTTCGCCGATGGAGGTGGCGTAGTGATGGGCGAGGCCGCGTCTGGATGCGTCAAAACGTTCCTGCACGCTTTTTTTCACGGTTTCGGCGTCGATGAACGGGTTGTAACGCACGAGAAAAAGTTCCTCGGCGATATCCATGGTCAGGCGGCGCACGCCTTCGGGCCAGGAAGCGAACTCGTCGGCGTTTATGCGCAGTATGCGCGGCACAAGCGAGGCTGACTCGACGGATATATGCGGACCTTTGGAGAGCATGGTCAAATCCTGTTATCGGTGCAATCAATTTATATAATCCCGGCTCTTGCGGAAGGCAAGGTCCGCCTCGGCAATTCAGCAATTCTGATTTTGTCGAAGCCAATTTGATCGCATGTGGGCTCCGCCCACATGCGATCAAATTGGCTTCG
>JAIRTI010000150.1 GCA_031255035.1 Desulfovibrio sp. | reverse complement strand
CAACTTGTCGCGCAGGGCGTCCATATCGTTCGGTTTGCCGATGAAATCGATCAGGGTCCGGTACCAGACGGCGTCGATCCCCTGGCTTTTTTCCGTGCTGGCCGTGAAGCCCGCCGCCTTGAGTTTCTCGGCGAAGCGGTGGCTTCCCTCCGCGCTTTTATAGGAGGCCACCTGGTAGACATAGCGGTACACTTGCGTGTCCGCCCTGGTCTGAGCTTCCGGGGCGCTGGGAGCGGGCGCGTTTTTGTCGGACGGGCGCTGTCTGTTTTGGGGCGCGTCGGGGCCGCCCCCGGCCTGGGTCTTGGTTTTGTCGGCGGGCGGCCCCGTCTTCAAATGATCGCGATAGCCGAGATCTCCCTGGGCCATGACTCCGGCCTTGGCGTCACCCTGGCCGTCCGCTTCCCCGGCGCTGTCCGCAAGGGCGGCCCGGCCTTCCGCTGAATCCCTTTCGGACGAAGACCCGGAAGCGTCCGCCGAAGGCCAGGAAGCGTCAGGAGAATCCGTTCCGTCCTCGTCCGTGGCGATCACCACAGGCGCGGGCATGGGCGAGGGTTCGGGCAAGATGCCGGCCAGCCTCGGAATGCCGGCCTCGGGGGTGTGTCCGCGCCCGAGCAGCACACCCAGCGAGAAAACCGCCACAAAACCTATGACCAGCATGATAAGGCTGCCGACCAGAGTGGCCGGGGTGACGGACAAGCTTATGCGCCGGGCCGGCGCGTGTCCTCGCGGCTGCTGGAATTTTTCCATTGGTTCCATACGTTTTCGGTCCGTTTACGCCGGATTCTGAGGCGTTTCAGCATTGAAACGCTGCGTGCCCCCAATGAGGGGTCCAGAGGCAATCATTTCCCCTGGTGGGGTCCGGGGCAAAGCCCCGGCCGCCGGAGGCATTGTATTGCAAAGTCAATCCGCTCTGGTGTCCGTCAAAAACAGCGCCGCTCCAGGTTTTTACATGCTTTCCGGGGCGGAAACGCCGAGCAGGGCCAGTCCGTTTTTGACGCATTGCCCGACGGCGCGCAAAAGGCGCAGCCTGGCCGAGGCCAGTTCGGCATTGTCCGCGCCCAGAACCTGATGGCTCGCGTAATGGCGGTGCAGCAGTCCCGCCAGATCCATAAGAAAATAGCTGATGTAGTGCGGGGCCTTGTTGGCGGCGGCGTCTTCAACCACCGCGCCGAAGCGGTCGATTTCGCGCAGCATGTCCAGTTCTTCCCTGGCCGTGAGCAGGGAGAGATCGCCTTGCGCCGCCAGGTCCATGCCGCGCTCCCGCGCCCGGCGGACCAGGGCCTTCACCCTGGCGTGGGCATACTGGACATAGTAGACCGGATTGTCCATGCTGCGCTGCCGCACCAGGGAAAGGTCAAAGTCCAGCTTGCTGTCGCTCTTGCGCGAAAGGAACATGAAGCGGGCGGCATCCGCCCCGACTTCCCTGACGACCTCGGCCAGGCTTTCAAAGGCGCCGGCTCTGGTGGACATGGCGATCTGCTCGCCATCGCGCAGAAGATTGACCAGTTGCACCAGGACCACGTCAAAACTGTCCCGCGGCTGGTTGAGGGCGGCCACGGCGGCGCGCAGGCGCGGTATGTAGCCGTGGTGATCCGCGCCCCAGACATCGGTGAGGCTGTGAAAGCCCCGGCCGTACTTGTCCGCGTGGTAGGCGATGTCCGAGGCGAAATAGGTGAGCGAACCGTCCGACTTGCGCAATACGCGGTTTTTATCGTCGCCGAAAGCCGTGGTATTGAACCAGAGGGCGCCGTCTTCCTCATAGGCGTACCCGGCGGCCTTCAGGCCTTCAAGCGCGCGCTCGACAGCGCCGGCTTCCACCAGTGAGCGCTCGGAAAACCAGGCGTCCATGCGGACATTGAAGTCGTCCAGATCCCGGCGGATGCCTTCCATGATGACCCGCATGCCGTAAGCGCGGCAGGCGTCAACAGCGTCGTCCTCCCCCATGTCGGCCAGAGCCGGGTCGGCGTCAAGCATGTCTTTGGCGATACCAATGATATACGCGCCCTGGTAGCAGTCTTCAGGGAAGGCAACGTCCGTCGCGCCGGTGAGTTCTTTCACCCGCAGCCAGATCGACCTTCCAAGCGTTTGCATCTGGCGGCCGGCGTCGTTGATGTAATATTCGGCCTGCGCGTCGTAGCCGGCAAAGCGCATGACGCGCACCAGGCTGTCGCCGATGGCCGCGCCCCGGCCATGCCCGATATGCAAAGGGCCGGTCGGGTTGGCGGAAACGAACTCCACCTGGGCCCTGACGCCCGCGCCGGCACGGGACGAGCCAAAGCCGTCGCCCTCTTCCTCCACCAGCGGGATGCGCGATTGCCAGAACGAAGGAGCGAAGGTGACGTTTAAAAAACCCGGCCCGGCCACGCTTACCGAGGCAATGTCCGTGGAGAGGCGCTTCAGCGCTTCGGCCAGCTGCCCGGCCAGCTCCCGTGGATTTTTTCCGGCGGCCTTGGCCGACACCAGAGCGCAGTTGGCGGCGAGATCGCCGAATTTTTTGTCTCTGGGGGGCTCGATAACGGCCTTGTCGGGCCAGGCCACGCCAAGATCGGCCATGGCCGTCCGCAAAAGAGAAGTAAGCTGATCGCTTGCGCGCATAACTGTGCCTTTCCTGAAATTATCCCGGTCCGGGCCGGGAAATTGTCTATACTCCTTTTTTTTCCCTCTGAAAAGTATGGAGACGCGGCCGGCAATTCTCGGGAGACGTTAAGTTTTCTTTTTGGTCATATTTTTCTGTTGTCGAAGCCGGTTTGATCGCATGCGGGCTCTGCCCGCACCCGCCAGGGCCTTGCCGGCCCTG
>JAIRTI010000114.1 GCA_031255035.1 Desulfovibrio sp. | reverse complement strand
TTCTTTTTGACTTTGCTTTGGGCCGCCTGTTGCCGCTGCCACTCTTCCTTGTTGGCCTCCAGGTTCATCGTCCGTTGAAAATCCGTGCTCACCCGGCGAAAATCGGACATGACCCTGGTGAAGGTGCGCATGATGCGCGGCAGGTGCTCAGGCCCGAGAACCAGAATCGCCACGATGACGATAACGACAAATTCAGTGGAGCCGATGCCGAACATAGCGTGCCTTGTCAGGACCGGGTTTGGACCCGGCCCGCTGCCGCGGCCTGAAATCAAGGCCGGCCGCGGGTAATGGGTGACGCGAAAAACGGTTTTATTCCCACTCGATGGTGCTCGGGGGCTTGGATGAAACGTCGTACACCACCCGGTTGACGCCCTTGACCTCGCTGATGATGCGCCCGGATATGGCGGCGATGATTTCGTGCGGCAGCCTTGTCCAGTCGGCGGTCATGGCGTCCACGCTGTTCACGACCCGTAAAGCGACCACGCTTTCATAGGTGCGGGCGTCGCCCATCACCCCCACGGTGCGCAGCGGCAGAAGCACCGCAAAGCCCTGCCAGACTTTACGATACCAGCCGGCGCTTTTCAATTCCCGCTGCACGATATGATCGGCGGCGCGCAAGGTGTCGAGACGATCCTTGCTTACAGCGCCAAGTATCCGCACCGCCAGGCCCGGGCCGGGAAAGGGCTGACGCCAGATAAAATCTTCGGGCAGGCCCAGTTCAACGCCAAGGGCGCGGACTTCGTCCTTGAAAAGCTCGCGCAGGGGCTCGATAAGGCCGAGCTTCATCTCTTCGGGCAGGCCCCCGACATTGTGGTGGCTTTTGATGACCACGCCCTTGGCCGAGTACGATTCAATCACGTCGGGGTAGATCGTGCCCTGGGCCAGAAAGCGGACGTTGGGCAGCTTTTTGGCCTCGGCGTCAAAGACCTCGATAAAGGTGCGGCCGATGATTTTGCGTTTTTCCTCCGGGTCTTCCACCCCGGCCAGCCTGCCGAGAAACAGATCTTCGGCCTTGACGTGGATGAGCTTGAGGCCGGGCATGTGCCGCGAGAGCATGGCCGTGACTTCCTCGCCTTCCCTGTGCCGCATCAGGCCGTGGTCGACAAAGATGCAATGGAGCTGGCCGCCGATGGCCCGATGCAGGATGGCGGCCACCACCGTTGAATCGACCCCGCCCGACAGGGCGAGCGCCACATTGGCCCCGGCGGCTGTGGTCCGGCATTCCTCGACGGCCCGGTCCACGAAGGAGGAAATGGTCCAGTCCGGCTCTATATTAGCGATATCAAAGAGAAAATTGCGCAGAATCCGCTCGCCGTGCGCCGTGTGGTGGACTTCCGGATGAAACTGCACCGCGTAGATTTTTCCGGACCGGTCGGCCATGGCCGCGAGATCGACCGACGGCGTGGACGCTATCGGCTCAAAGCCGTCGGGCAGCCCGGTCACCCGGTTGCCGTGGGACATCCACACCGTGAACGGCGCGTCTTTGGGCACGTCTTTCCACAGGGGGCAGTCCGTTGCGGCCGTCAGTCCGGCCGGTCCGTATTCCCTGTCCGTGGCGTTGGCCAGCGTTCCCCCCAGGGTATGGGCCAGTAACTGCATGCCGTAGCAAATGCCGAGAATCGGCACGCCCAGGTCAAGAAGCGCCGGGCTTAAGGTCGGGGCGCCGGGCTCGCCGACGTCGTCCGGGCCGCCGGAAAGAATGACGGCCTGCGGCGCTACGGCCCGCAATTGCGCGTCCGAAGCCGTACAGGGCAGGATTTCCGAATAGACCCCGGCCTCGCGCACACGGCGGGCGATAAGCTGGGTGTACTGGGAACCGTAATCGACGATGAGAACCTTGGAATATCGGGCCATGCGGGGCGCCTTTCAGTCTGAGCGGCAAGCGCTGGAAAATGTTGTCCGGCGGAAGGCGGGCCCTGCCGCTTCTCGCGGCGCGAAGCTCCGGGCCGGGGCGCGAAGGCCGGGAAAAGCGCCGCTTGCCCGCACGAACGGACAGCGGCCACAGGCCGGGGCTTGTGCCGGAAAAAGCCGTATCAGCACGGGTCCACCTGATAGTTGGGGGCCTCTTTGGTGATAATCACGTCATGAACGTGGCTTTCACGCAGGCCGGCGCTGGAAATTTCCACGAAGCGCGCCTTTTCGCGCAGCTCTTTCAAGGTGGAGGCACCCACATAGCCCATGCCGGAACGCACTCCGCCCACAAGCTGGTAGAGGTTGTCGCCCACCGGGCCCTTGTACGGCACCCGGCCGACAATGCCTTCGGGCACAAGTTTCTTGGACTTTTCCTGGAAATAGCGATCGGAACTGCCGTCTTTCATGGCGTCGATGGAACCCATGCCCCGGTAAATTTTGTGGCGGCGGCCCTGGTAGAGAATGGTCTCGCCGGGGCTTTCCTCGGCACCCGCGAAAAGCCCGCCGATCATGACGCTGTGCGCGCCCACGGCCAGAGCCTTGACCACGTCGCCCGAGTACTTGATGCCTCCATCCGCGATGATGCAGCGGTTAAGATCGGCCGCGGCCCTGGCCGCTTCCTGCACGGCCGTAATCTGCGGCACGCCCACGCCCGCGACGATGCGCGTGGTGCAGATGGAGCCGGGGCCGATGCCCACCTTGACCGTATCCGCGCCGGCTTCAAGAATGGCCCTGGCCCCTTCGTAGGTGCCGACGTTTCCGGCCACCAGATTGCATGAGGGCCAGGCGGATCGAACGGCGCGTATGGCTTTCAGGATGTTGGCCGAATGGCCGTGGGCCGAATCCAGCACCAGAAAATCGACTTCGGCGGCCAGCAGGGCTTCGGCTCTGGGCAGGCAGTCGGCGCCCACGCCGATGGCGCCGCCGACGCGCAACCGGCCTTTGCCGTCTTTGCAGGAGTTGGGATATTTCTTGATTTTTTCAATATCCTTCATGGTGATGAGGCCTTTGAGCTGTCTGTTCTCGTCCACCACGAGGAGCTTTTCTATACGGTTTTTGTGCAGGTGGTCCTTGGCTTGTTCAAGGGTGGTGCCCACGGGCACGGTGATCAGGTTGCGGCGGGTCATGCGGTCTTTGACCAGCGAGGACTGCGGGTCGCGCACAAAGCGCACGTCGCGGTTGGTCAGAATGCCCGCAAGCTTGGCGCCGCGCACGACCGGCAGGCCCGAGACCTTGTACAGACTCATGAGGTCCATGGCTTTAGCCACGGTGTCGTTGGGATGCACGGTCACAGGGTCGGTGATCATGCCGCTTTCGGACTTTTTCACCAGTTCCACTTCGTGCTGCTGGGCCTCAATGGAATTGTTCTTGTGGATGACGCCGACCCCGCCGTTGCGGGCCATGGAAATAGCCATCTCCGCCTCGGTGACCGTATCCATGGCGGCCGAGACGAAGGGGATGTTCAACATGATTTCAGGGGTGAGGTATGAGGACACGTCAACGGCGTCGGGCGTATACTCGGAATAGCCGGGAATAAGCAAAATATCATCAAATGTCAGGGCTTTGCCGACAATAAGACTCATGATCAGCCTCGTCTTGTAAACTGGGGACGCACTCGCCGCCCCGCCGCCTTCGGCAAAACGCGCCGAAAATCCGTCATCCGGGCAGGCGTGCGAATCGGTATTAATAGAGCGCAAGGCAAAGCGCTGTCAAGGTCGCGTCGAAACGCGG
>JAIRTI010000045.1 GCA_031255035.1 Desulfovibrio sp. | reverse complement strand
CAGTTTGGGTTCCGGCTGCGCGTATCAACATGGCAACACTCTCGCCACCCAATCGCCGGGTCCAGGTACGAAGCTGGGGCCGGCAAGGCCCTGGCGGGTGTGGGCAGAGCCCACATGCGATCAAATTGGCTTCGACAAACGTATGAGTATTTTTTACCCTGCTTTGTCCTTTCCGCTGGACTTGTGGGTAAAAGTTATACAAAGTGGGGCATGCACAGCTCCGATGAGTGGTCGCCCATGGCCGTTTCCCGTCCCATACAGGTCTTGCCCAAACACAGGGCCATGTCCCTTTCCCCCTGGTTTCTGGTGGGTTCCGCCCTTATTTTAGAACTGGCCATTGCCTTTTGGGCGGTGAAGAATACCCGGCAGGAGCGCGAGACCATGGTCACGGCGCTTCTGGAGCGTTCCGGTGCCTTGATGTGGGCCATGGAAGGCGGAGCGCGCGCCGGCATGGGCATGCAGCGAACGGCCTTTTATCTCCAGTATATGCTGGAAGAGACGGTCCGCCAGCCGGATATCACCTATATCGCGGTCATTACCCGGCAGGGGGATATCGTGGCTCATTCGGACAGGGCGCGCATCGGGGAAAGGCTGTATTCCGCCGCTGAAATGGAAGGGATGGCTCTGTCGCAACAGATCAACTGGCGCATACGGGAAAGCGGATCGGAACGCATTTTCGAATCCTACCGGCTGTTTTCTCCGCTGCCGGGCTTCCGGGAGCATATGCGCCACGGGCGCCACGGACGGGGCTGGCATATGATGAGCGGACGCATGAATAATGCCGGCTGTTCCATGCCGCCCTGTGTCTCGCCGACGCGTCCCGATCGGGAAAAGGGGCGGGATGCGGACGATGTTTTTGCGCAGCCGGGCCGGGAAGGCGCGGCGCCTCCAAGCGCCTTTGCCTGTCCGGCGCCTTTGCGGGAAGGCGGTCCAGGTCCGGCTGGGCAGGCCGTCAACGCTCTGGGGATTGTGGTCGGCCTTGACATGGCCGCCTTTGACAAGGCCCTGATCGCGGCGGAGCGCAGCACCCTGTTCACGGCGCTGCTGGTGGGGCTGCTTGGCGTGGGCGGTTTTATCTCCCTTTTCTGGGCCCAGAGCTACCGGCTTTCCCGCCGCATGCTCATGGACGCCCGCGCCCTGGCCTCCGAAGTCGTCAGCAGCCTGCCTCTCGGTCTGATCATCGTTGACGCCTCGGAGCGCGTGGCCCATGCCAACGCCCTTGCCGAAAACCTGCTGGGCCGCCCTTTATCGGCGCTTCGCAACAAGGCCCTGGTGTCCATGGAAGGCTTGGACTGGTCCGGGATATCCGCGCGGGTGAAGCAGGGGCAGTCCGTTCTGGAAGAAGAGCACGCCCTGGTCCGGAAGGAAGGCGGGGAGGGCGTTCCGGTCAGCTTGAGCGCTTCGCGCATACGCAACGAACGCGGAGACGACCTGGGCATGCTTTTTCTTTTGCGCGACATGCGTGAAATGAAGCGCCTGCAAGCCGAGCTGCGGCGCAGCGAGCGCCTCTCGACCCTGGGCAACATGGCGGCCAGGGTGGCGCACGAAATTCGCAATCCCTTGAGTTCCATCAAGGGCTTTGCCACCTACCTTGCCTCCAGGCGCGAGGACGATGCGGATCAGGAAGCCGCGCGCACCATGATTGGGGAAGTGGAACGACTGAACCGGGTGGTTTCCGAGCTGTTGGACTTTGCCAGACCGCCGAATTTGAATATCGCCCCGGCCGATCCGGCCGAACTTATGCGGCGCGTCATGCGCCTGGCTTCGGTTGACGCCGGGGCCAAGGGCGTGGACCTGCGCCTGGGCCGTCTTGCCGAGGGCGGGCGCGCCGCGGTTGACGCGGAGCGTATAACCCAGGCGCTTTTGAACCTGGTGCTGAACGCCGTGCAGGCCACGGACCAGGGCGGAAGCGTCACCCTGAGCGTCCTGCCGCCAGAATCCGGCAGAGCCGTGCTTGTTATTGAGGATTCCGGGCGCGGCATGACCAGGGAGATGCTGGCGCAGGTCTTCAGCCCGTATTTTACGACAAAGGCCGCCGGCACGGGCCTCGGACTGTCCATCGTGGCCAGGATCGTCGAAGACCATTGCGGCGAGATCGCCCTGGAAAGCGATCCCGGCCGGGGGACGCGTGTCACCCTCCGCCTGCCTCTGGCCGAGGACCCAAAAGGAGAACGCCATGCGTGACTTCGATTCGGCGCGTATTCTGATAGTTGATGACGATACCGGGCACCGGGCCATGCTGCGCACTCTTGTCAGCGCCTGGGGGGGCGCGGTCTCCGAAGCCGGGGACGGGGCCGAGGCCATCGCCCTGTGCAAAGAAGCGCCGTACGATTTGATCCTGATGGACGTGCTTATGCCGGAAGTGGACGGCATCACCGCCCTGCAGGCCATCAAGGGCTACAACCCGTCCATCCCCGTCATCATTATGACCGCTTTTTCCAATGTGGAATCAGCGGTTGAAGCCCTGAAATCCGGGGCCTACGACTACCTCTCGAAACCCCTGGATTTCGACGAGATGCGCATCACGCTTTCAAGGGCTCTGGATCACTCCACGCTGCGCCATGAAAACCGCGCCCTGAAAGAGCGGTTGGGCGCCTTCGACGCCGGAGGCCTCATCGGCGCCGCCCCCGTGATGAAGCCGCTTATGGAGATGCTGGTCATGGTCGCCCCGTCGGACGCGACGGTGCTCGTCTGCGGAGAGTCCGGCACGGGCAAGGAGCTTATCGCCCGCGCCATCCACGTCAACAGCCGCCGCGGCGCCGGGCCTTTTGTGGCCGTGAACTGCGCGGCGCTCTCGGAAAACCTGCTGGAATCCGAACTCTTCGGCCACGAAAAAGGGGCTTTCACCGGGGCGGACAGACGCCGCGAAGGCCATTTCGCCCACGCCCATGGCGGCACGCTTTTTCTGGACGAAATCGGCGAAATCTCGCAGTCCATGCAGGTCAAGCTGCTGCGCGTCATTCAGGAGCGGGAATTCCAGCGCGTCGGCGGCCACCAGAACATCCGCGTGGACGTCCGCCTGGTGGCGGCCACCAATAAGAACCTGGCTCACGAGGTTGAAGCCGGCCGTTTTCGTCAGGATTTGTATTTCCGTCTCAATGTCGTGACCCTCGACGTGCCGCCGCTGCGCGATCGCGTTGAAGATATCCCCCTGCTGGCGGCCCATTTTCTGGAACGCTTCAGCGCCAGGAACAACAAGCCCATTAAGGGTTTTACCCCGGCGGCTATGGACTGCCTGCTGAAATACGCCTGGCCGGGCAACGTGCGCGAACTTGAGAATGTTGTGGAGCGCGCCGTCGTTCTGCTGGTGGGCGATTACATAAGCGAACGCGAACTGCCGCCCTCGCTTGCCGGTGCCGTTGCCGCCGAATCCGCCCGGCCCGCCGATCTGGTCGGCCTTTCCCTGGACGAGGTGGAAAAAAGGGCCGTGCTTCAGACGCTTGCCGCCTGCGGCGGAAACAAGAGCGAGGCGGCGCGGCGTCTTGGCGTTACCCGGAAAACCCTGCACGCCAAGCTTGCCCGCTATGGCCTCGCCGCTCAGGATGAAGAGACTGAAGAGCAGGGGAATTGAGCCGCCCCACACGCGACCGGCCCGAAGGCTTTCAGCAATTCTGATTTTGTTGAAGCCAATTTGATCGCATGTGGGCTCTGCCCACACCCGCCAGGGCCTTGCCTTTCGCGGTTCTGTTGTCGAAGCCAATTTGATCGCATGTGGGCTCCGCCCACACCCGCCAGGGCCTTGCCGGCCCTGGACCCGGCGAATGGGTGGCTGATCGTTGTGCCCTGTTGCTATGCG
>JAIRTI010000025.1 GCA_031255035.1 Desulfovibrio sp. | reverse complement strand
CATCATCCACACCTCACGGGTGAAAGGTTGACTTTGTTCTGTACAAAATCAACATACCAAATTCATTAAAGAAATGCAACATGAATCTGTATTGCGAATGTAACTGCTACTATAATTTGTTACGGATTAAGGCTAAATCAAAGTCATATTCATAATGCCCTTGATAGCCTTTATAAGTAAGTACACTCATAGTGCCATTCTGTCTTTAAGTCTTATCGCCATATCCATGACTTCCTTTTCTGTATTAAGGATGATGCGATACAGACTGGCTAAGCGCAGAAACGAGCCAGTTGTTCAAACTGCTGCCGTTGACTTCGGCCTGCACGGCAAGTTGCGCATGGAGTTCCGGGGGCGGGCGCAAGGTAACTTTGTCGGAATAAGGCTTGTTCGGCTCACGACCTATTTTTGCGCAGGTGGCAAGATAATCATCAACGGCCTCCATCAGGAAAGGGTGTAGCGGATGGGAATGCGGAGCGTCATGGCCTCGGGCACGGGTACGGGGTTCCAGTTGCTGCGCACGCGGTTCAGGGCTTCCTCCGTGGCTTTTTCAAGTATGGCGTGGGCCCCCGCGCCCTGCACCCCCACGCTGACGATGCGGCCTTGGGCATCAACCCGCACCACGGCGGTTATCTGCCCTTCAAGGCCCAGGCGGCGCGCGGCCGTAGGGTAGCGTTTTTCCTTTTCAATACGCGCTATAAGGGCTGAAAGCAGCGTCTGCCGCGCTTCCTTCACGGCCGGGTCCGGCGCGGGCGACGCCGGGGCGGCGGTCTGCGGCGGCTGCGCGACAACGGGTTTGGCCTGCGGTTTTGACGCGCTTTTTTGCCTGGGGGGTTTCGGCTTTTCCGGCAGGGGCTTTACCTGTCCGACAACCGGCGTTTTTTCTTCAACGACCGGCGGAGCGGGCGCCGGTTCCTGCTGAGGCACCGGCTGTGCGGCAAGCTGCGGCGCTGGAGCCGCCACGGGTTCGGTCAGGCTGATGCGCACCGCCTCCACAGGCGGCGGCAACGGCGTTGGCGTCGCCTGATCGCCCAGCAACAGGCAGATCAGCAGAATGATGCCGTGCGCCGCTACCGTGCCGGTAAGCCCAAGACCTCTACTCGTTCTTGTCAGCGCCGTCATCGCGTTGCGCCTCCCGGTGGCTTGCGTTGATAACGAATCTGGAGCGCTGCTGCCCTTTGGCCACATTGAGCACCTGCACAAACAAGCCGAAGGGCGCGCCCTTGTCCACGTTGAAAACAAGCGGCGCTTCACGCGGCAACGGCGCCATGCGCGAGGCCACCTCTTCTTCCCGCACGGGCTCGTCGTCGAACAGGATGAACCCTTCAGCCGTGATCGTGACCACGAGTTTTTCCTTTACCGCTTCCCGCACCCCGGCGCTGTCGGCCGTGGCAAGCGCCACCTCAAGGACAGGTTTGGAAAAGGTGGTGGCCATGATGAAAAAAATGAGCAGCATGAACACCGTGTCGATCAACGGCGTCAGATCAAGGGAGGCTTCCGGCTCTTCTTCAAAGGAAAGATAATTGTGCATGGCAGTGCCCGGTTGTTAAGCGTGCTGCAAAGGAACACCCGTTGTAACGGCGTCCTCCCTCGCCAGAGGCGGGAGCGCCGACTGTTCCCGGTCCGGATCGGGCGCCCCGTCCCGCTGCCCGCGCAACTCGGCGGCATGCGGGCAGTTGCTCCGGAAGCGCTCGACGGCGCGGTAGCTGTGTTCAATGGCCTCGATATGGAAGCCTTTCATCCTCAGGCTCAACCAGTAAAACGCGACCAGGGTCGGAATGGCCACGGTCAGCCCCATGATGGTGGTGATAAGGGCCTCCCAGATGCCGTTGGCCAGCATCGCCGCATTGGCGGCGCCAGTGCCGCCCGCCAGTTCGCGAAAAACCGCGACCATGCCCAGCATGGTGCCCAGCAGTCCGAGCAGCGGCGAAATGACGGCGATAAGTTTGAGCCAGGTAATGTCGCGGTTGATGCGTTCAAAATTGCGGTGGAACAGGTAGGCCACCTCGGCCCGGATATCGTTGGAGTGCGTGGCGTGCGTGCCCACGACATCGGCAATGATGCTGATCAGCGGATTTTCCGGGGCATGCAGTTCGTCGGAATAGCGGCGCTGGCTGGACTCGATGAGCGTGAAGCGTTTGCGGAAATCGCGATGGATCAGCCCCATCAGGGTGAGGTTTTTGATGGCGAAGTACACGCTCGCCAGCGAAATGAGCAGCAGGACTACGCCCGCCGGTCCGATTTTACTGTATATCACGGTGAAGAGTTCTGTATTCATGCGACTGTCTTCCATCAGTTGTAAGCGCGCGGGGTGGCGCCCCTTGCGGGCGTCGGCCATGCCGGGTACGGCGTTGCAAAGGTAATCCGCTCAAGGCCCGACTTTACGCGGGCAGGTCCAGAGGCGCGCCTTTGAGGGCGCTGCATCGGCCGGTCGTTTCCTCCACCGTGACGCAAAACAGGGGAGTTCTGTCCGTATAGCGTTCAAAACGCCTTGCCGCTTCCGAATAATCCGCGCCCATGACCTCTCCGAGCAGTCGCCAGCCTTCGCGGAGCGTCGCGCCGTCAAGGACGAACTCGCCCGCGCCCCGGCAGGAGACCCCGGCCCAGAAGTCGAGAGCCGGCGAGGCCATGGTGTACTTGAGCAGCACTCTGTTGTTGTGGCGCAGGTTTTTCCAGGTGCCGCCGCGCGGGTTGATCATGAAGCAGTGGCGTCCGTCCATGAGAAAGGGCGTGGCTTCAATGGCGTACGGTTCGCCGTCTTCAGAAACGGTGCAGATGGTCGCCCATTTGCACCGGCTGATGACCGCGCCCGTTTCTTCCGCCGTCATTGCGCGCATGAAGCCTCCAGCTTTTGCATGATCCCGGCGAATACCGCGCGGGCGTTTTCGCAGTCGCGCCCGTCAGGATGTTTGGCCGCTTCTTCAAGCCGGGCCTTGCGTTCCTCGTTCATGGGATGCGGGTTGTCCCGCATCTTCGCCATGGCGGCCAGGAGCTTCGGGTCGACCTTTCCCTGGCAGATAAAGGTGCCGAGCACGGTATTGCCCGTGACCCGGTCCACGGCCTTTTGCATGGATTCCCTGGCGTGGTCGGAATCCGGCCAGGCGCCCAGCGTCCCGAACAGTCCCACGAACGCGCCCTTGACCGTGTCCATGTACGCGCCCATGGCGCTGTCGGGCTCGCCCTTGTCCACCCAGAAGCCGAGAGCGATGAAGTCGTAGCCGCGCGGCGCCGGTGCCGTCTCGACAGGATGGATTGCCGTGCCCTCGGGCATGGCGGAATGCACCGCTTCCGCTATCATCCGGGTATTGCCCGTCCTGCTTGAATAGACCACAAGCGCTTTCATGCCGTTGCCTCCCTTGTGCCGTGCCGTTCCCCGTCGCCGGGCGCTTCGTTTTCAGTCGATTGCATTGTCATTGTCTGTCGTCTCCTCAAGTGAACTACTGTTAAAAACGCTCTAACAGGCTTTGCGCAGCACGATTTTTTCCGTGCATACGAGATTCATGAGTTCGAGATCATGGGTGATCACCAGCAGGCAGGCGCCCTGCTCCGCCGCATTGCGCATGGCCCCGGCCATGCGGCGCATGTTTTCCCCGTCCAGGCCGCTTGTGGGCTCGTCCAGAATGAGCATCCGGGGGCGGCGTACCGCCGCACAGGCGACGGCCAGCCGCTGCTGCTCCCCGCCGGACAGAGACTGCGGGTGCCGCGCCGCAAGATGCGCTATGCCGAAGCGCTCCATGCAGCCCTGCACCTCGGGCCCGCGTCTGTCGCGGGGCGTGTCCGGCGGCAGGGCGTCATCCAACTCGGCCTCGACGCTGTTCATGCGCAACTGGTGCCCGGCGTTCTGCAGAACGACCTGCGCATGGGAAGGCAGGGCGCGCGGCTTCACCGCCGCGCCCGAAGCGATCACCGCCCCTGTGCGGGGACGCTCCAGCCCGGTCAGCAGCCGGGCCAGCGTGGTCTTGCCCGCGCCGTTTTCGCCGACAAGGGCGATGATGCGGCCCGGCGCAAAAGCAAGGGTGGTATCTTCAAAGACGGCGCGCCCCTTGGGATAGGCGAAACCAAGGCGCCGGCAGCCGAAGAAGCCGTCCTCCGTGCCCGGCCGGGATTCGTCCAGGCTGCCGCGCGGGTCGGCGACCTCGGCCGCGCGCAGACCGCAGCGTTCCCGCAACGCGGCATCATCCAGCAGGGCAAAGGGTCCGGACGCGACCTCCCTGCCCCGGTCAAGGACAAGCACCTTGTCGGCAAGGCCGCGCAGCCAGCTCAGGCGGTGATCCACAATGACGAGGGCTACGCCGCTCTCCTTCAGTCCGGCCAGCGTTGCCGCGAGATCGGCCACGGATTCCGGGTCCAGATTGGCCGACGGCTCGTCAAGCACGAGCAGGCGCGGCTCCGCCGCCAGCAGGGAGGCCAGCGCCACTTTCTGCTTCTGCCCTTCGGAAAGCCCGAAAATGGTGTGTTCCAGCAGATCCTCCACACCGAGCCGCTGCGCGCTTTCCCGCACGGCCCGTTCAATCCTGTCCGGCTGCCAGCCGCGCCACTGCAGGCCCATGGCCAGTTCGTCGCCAACGGTAATGGCGAAAAACTGGCGCTCCGGATCCTGGAACAGAGTGCCCACGCTCCGCGCCAGCATGGCGGGGGTTGTTTCCCGCGTGTCCTGCCCGGCCACCCGGACGCGGCCCTGCAAGGTTCCGCCCAGGTACAACGGGGCAAGGCCGTTCACCAGACGCACCAGGGTTGACTTGCCGCAGCCGCTGCGGCCCGTGCACACCAGCGTTTCTCCGGCATGCAGGGAAAAGCCGATGCCCTCAAGGGCGGGCCTGTCCGCGTGCGGATAGGTGTAGATGACGGATTCAACGTGCAGCATCATTCCCTCACATCGGCTGCGGCCTGAACTGCGGGCCGTAATATTGCATCAGCACGGCGGCGCTCAGCGCCAGCGCGGTACAGGCGGCCACCGCCGCATCGCGCCGCGTCATGCACTCTTTTTGGGACAGGCGGGTCTTTGCCGCCGAGCCCACACCCTTCAGTTCCGCCGCCATGGCCAGATCGTCGGCGGAATAGAGCATCCGGAACACCAGGGGCACGGCAAAGCCCCGCCAGAAACGGCGCAACCCGGCGCCCGGCCGCAGCCGGGCCGCGTCGCGGATCTGCGCGCAGTCGTTGATGAAGCTCGGCACAAAGCGGATCGCCACGGACAGGGGCACATGCACCCATACGGGCAGCTTCCAGGACTGGAGGCGGTTGAACAGGGTCTGTACCGGGGTGGAGAGCGCCAGCATCAGCAGGAGATTGACGGAAATCAGGATACGCAGAAAAGGCACGGAAAGGCTGAAGGCGTTCCAGTGCATAAGCCCCGGCACCGCAAGGCTGATGAGCCCGGAAAAAGCGAGCGCAAAGGCCAGCATCAGCACGGCGAACAGGTACATCCTGGCGATTGTCAGCGGCCGCGCCGCGCCTAGCGCCAGCAGCATGCTGCACCCGGCGAGAAATCCCAGGCTCAGCGGCGAGGACAACGCTATGGAGACTACCGAACCGCAGAAGCAGAGCAGAAGCTTCACGCGCACGTCTATGCCCGCCGCAAAGGTTTCTTTGCGCTCAGTCAGAAATGATGCCCGCATGACGCAACTCCTTCATGAATCGCACCCCGGCGAACGCGCCGAGAAAAGTGCCCGCCGTCCCGATCAGGATGAATATGGTGGCGGGTATGAGCATGGCGGGCTGCTCGCGCATGGTCAGCCATGAAACGGCAAGACCGATGGCCTTGGCGGAAAGTTCCGCCGTAAGGACGCCGGCAACAATGTTGCGCGTTTTGCCGTAGCCGCCGAGCCACAGGATCAGGCCTTCGCCCAGAAAAGCAGCCAGCACCTGGCCCGGGGCGTGCAGCACGCCCTGGCCCATGAGCAGCAAGGACACCAGGGACGTTATGCCCACGGCCAGGGTCATGGTCCAGGGCCGGGGGACCTTGTGCAGCAGGACGATCATGAGCGTGACATACAGGCAGTTCTTGGCCGCCAGGGTGACGGGGTTCATGCCGCCGCCCATGTAGGCCACCATGATGGTGGAAGCCTTGATCACGGTGGCAAAAACGCCGATGGTCACAAGATCCCTTGTGCTCCAGCGGCTTGCGCCGACGCCGCGCCGGGTTGCCGCCAGGTCGCCGGGGACCGCCAGGGGCAGGGTATCAACACGATTCATCGCTTTTCCTTACGGACCCGCGCTCCGGGTTCGAAAAAAACCGGAGCGCAGTCCCTTTCGCTATCAGAACTCCACGCCCATGCGCAGCACGGCGTGCATGCCCGGGTCTTCCAGGGTGCTGGAAGCCAGGGTGTAGCGCTTGTCAAAGATGTTGTTCAGGTTCACGTCGACGAAATAGTTCTGCTCTTCGCCGAGGCGTACGCCAAAGGCCAGGTTGGCGGTGCCCCATCCGGCATGGTGGAGATCCTCCTCGCCGCCGCCGACATATTCCTTGGCGCTGCAAGCGAAACGCCCGTACGCGTCGGCATGGAAGCTCAGCCAGGGGGTGAACTCGTGCTCGAATCTGAGACCTGCCCGGCCGATCCAGCGCGGGTCGCCCGTCTTGACGGACTCGCCTTCCACCCCGCCCCGGTCAAAGGTCCGGTGGAGGAAGGTTCCGCTGAGGTAGGGGGTCAGGCCCCAGGGCTCATGCGTGTAGCTGAGGGTCAGTTCCATGCCGAAGGTCTCGGCCTTTTCCACGTTCTCAAAAATGGTGTCGTCCGTGCCCGCGATGGAACGGGAATTGATGTAGTCCTTCGCGATGTTGTAAAAAACGCCGAGATCCGCGGCCACGCCGTTGGCGTCGTAACGGGCGCCCACTTCAAAGTTGTGCGAGGTTTCCGGGTGGAGATCCGCGTTGGGGTGCAGCGTGCCGCTGCTGCCGTGGGTTGTGCCGATATAAAGCTGGTTGAGCAGCGGGTAGCGGTAGCCTTGCGAATACAGGGCGCGCAGCCGCCAGTTTTCAAAGCCGGAGTAGACAAGCCCCAGGCTCCCCACCAGATGGGAATCGCTGTTGCTTTGCTCTCTCAGCGCGGGGTCGTTGGTTTTGTCGAGTTCGGACTGGACCCAGGTCTGGCGCAGGCCGATGGTGGCCGTCCAGTCCGGGTGGAAGGTCCATTCGTCCTGGATGAACAGGGCGAGCGTCTGCTGATTGCCTTCGTACGTATAATAACTGTAATTGTCCGTAACCGCATAAACCGGTCTTCCCGGCGGCAGTAAGCCCTGCCTGATAACGTGGCCGATCGTTTCCGACGAAGCGTCCAGGTCGTCATACAGGTAGTCGACGCCCGAGATGATATAGTGATCCCCCAGGGTCCAGTCCGTCTGCAGGTTCAGGCCGTAGGTCTTCTGTTCGTTCTTCGTATAGGGATGCTGCCAGACGCTGATGTCCTGATAAAAGGGACCGCCCATGGCAATATGCTGGTCAACGCTGATATTGTTCCAGAAATCCTTTTTGCTATTCTGGTAGTAACCGGTAAGCTTCACTTTCTGCAGGTGGTCGGAAATCCGCTCCTGCTCGATAAAGGCGTAAAAGCGGTCCCGCTGCCATTTGGGCAGGCGTAAATCTACCTGCGCCTCGCCGGAGATCGCGCTGGGGATATGGATGTTGCTCAAGAAATGATCGTAGCCCGCGCCTATCTTGCCCGTGCCCCAGGAATAATCGAGATAGGCGGACATGTTGCGCTGGGTGTAGTTGGTTTCGTCGATTGTGCCGGAACCGCCGCGCTTGTTGTTGGCGTCCGTGTAATCGCCGAAGATGCGGTAGCTGAAGCCCTCGTAAGTGCCGTACAGCGTGCCGAAAGGAGTGAGTGACTCGTCGGAGCCGTCATAGGTCAGGGCGAAGCCGCCTTGCACGGGACGCGCGCCGCCCTTTTTGGTGATGATGTTCACCACGCCGCCGATGGCTTCCGAGCCGTACAGCACGGATGCGGGGCCCTTGATGACTTCAATGCGTTCGACGTTCAGCGGATCGATCATGATCATGCTGCCGTCCATGGACTTTTGTTCCGATATCTTCATGCCGTCGATGAGAATCAGCACCCGCGCCGGGCTTTCGCCGCGTATGCTCACCCGCTTGGCCCCGCCGCCCATGCCGCCGTCGCTGACCTGTATGCCGGGTATGTCCTGCAACTGTTCGGCAATGGTGCCCCGGGGCTGGCGCTCCATCTGTCGTGACGTCACGACGGAAACCGACTGCGGCACATCAAACACTTCCCGCTCGGTGCGGGTGGCGGTAACGACCACGGTCCTGCCCGTGACGGACGCGCCCTTTGCCGGTTCGTCCGCTACAGGGGGGGCATCCGTTGCGGGCTTTGGAGCCGCTTCCCCATTGCCGCCGGGCTGTTGCTGGCCTTCCGGCGATTCCGCGGCCACGGCCGGGGTCATCACGGCCATGAGCATAACGCTGAGAACAGCCGCCCGGATCGCCGTCTTCACAAAATGCGCACAATGTGACTCCTGCATCACTGATTACTCCTTTCCCATCCGGCTTTGCCAGCCAAGAAGAGCCTGTGCGAGATTCACCATCCAGAACTGCCCCGGAACGGTCAGTTCCATCCACGGTCCGTCAAGGGTCACAAGCCCCGCCTCCCGCCAGTTGGCGATCAGGGGCGCGTACAGGGCTGCGGCATCCGTAATGCGGTTGCCGCCGCAGAGGGCAAGGGCGTTGCCGACATCGTCCAGGTTCAGGCGGCACTGTTCCATCTGTTTCAAGATGACCTTGATGACGGGCAGATCGTCGGGTGGGGCCGCCACCATGGCGACCGGTTTGTTCCCGCTGGTACAGTGCTCGATGTAGCGGGCGGGGTCCGGCTCATTGATCATGAACCAGCCCTGCAGCGCCCCGCCGCCCCCGGCCCCGTAGTGCAGACAATCGGCCCGGCTTTTGACGAGGGGGTTGTAGCAGTTGCGCTCGCGCGACGAACGCGACCAGTGGCTCATGGACAGCCTGTTGCAGCGCGCGTCGCGCATCATGGCGATGCCCTGGCGGAAAAAGGCCCCCTGTTCCGCCAGCATGGCGGCCGATGGTATTTTTCCCGCTTCCATGGCTTTTGCCAGGCCGCTGCCGGGAAAAACGTTCAGTTGATAGAGGTCCACGCCGTCAAGCGGCAAAGACAAAAAGGTGCGGATGTCTCCCGCCCAGTCTTCCAGCGATTGGCCGGGCAGCCCGTAGATCAGGTCAATGACGATTGCGGCCTCGTTATAGGAAGCCAGCGTTTCCAGCCTGCGGCAGACGTCTTCCCCGGATGCGATACGGCCGAGGCTGCGGCGGATCCGGGTATCAAAGCTTTGCACACCCAGGGAAAACCTGTTGGCGCCGGCCTTGAGGCAGGCTTCGATCTTTTCCTCGTCAAAATTGTGCATGCGCCCCTCAACGGTTATTTCGCAGTCATTGGCGAGCGGAAGCGTGTTTTTCAGAGTACGGAGCACCAGGTAAAGTTCCCTGGCCTGCAGGGCCGTCGGGGTGCCGCCGCCAAGATAGAGCGCGTTGACCGGAGCGGACGTGACGCTGGCGCAGGCGGCTTCGGCCTCAATCTCGCCGATCAGGGCGCGCACATAGGCGGCCTCGGCCTCCTTGCTGTACTTGCCGCCGAAAAAGCCGCAATACAGGCATTTGCTTTCGCAATACGGCAGGTGCACATAGGCGGCCGCCTGCCCCTGACGCTTTGTGGTCCGCACGCGCTCCAGCACGGCCGGGATATCTTCCTTCGGCACTTTGCCGCCGCTCATGCCGGCGTGGACGGCCGTTTTGCGCGCAAAGGCGTTCGCCAACGGATCGTCCGAAACGCGCGCGAAGCAGGCGGCGCACTCGGCGTGCATTTCTTCCGAAAGAACATTCAAGCCGCTGTCCTGTAAACGCGCCTTGGGCGGCGCCGTTTTTTGCGCAGGGCGCGCGCGTGGGGAAAGAGCCATGGTTACCTCGTTGGCATAATAAAAATGAATATGATCTTCAATTTCATTTATGAAAAAGACCGCAATCCACCACTCCGCCCTTGAGGGCGGATCGCCATAGTCCGATATCGATTGTCACGCAGCCGCACAGACGCCGGTATCCCGTACCGCATGGGCTGCTTCCGGCCTGGCCGGGTTCAACGTTTCAAAGGCAATCCGTCCGGGAGGGGGATCGTCCCGGCGGTTCGACAGAGAGATTCCGCGACAATGCGGCTTATGTTCGCCTTGTCTTTGGCCGTAAACGTCTTCTTGTCCAAATACCCGAGCACCGTCGGCGCACCGCGGAAAAAAGCCAGGCACTGCGCGGTCATGCACTGGCCGAGAACGGCCGCTTCAAGGCCATTCTTCGGGATGCCTCGCACCGTTGCCGCGGTCACGGCAAAGGAGTGATGCAGAGGCTGGAGCACCCGTTCTGAAAAGCGGCCGTATACGCCGTGCAACGCAGCCGCTTCCGGGCTGGAAAAGGCCTTCAGCAACGCCTCGCCATCCGGGCCCGCCAGTATCTCGAACAACACCGCCACATGGTCACGCAGCAGCCTGTCCACTCTCCCGGGGCCGGCGTTCCTCACATCCGCTTCAAACTGCTCGACCTGCAGAAGAAAGCGGGCCCGCAAGTCCTGA
Organism: Desulfovibrio sp.; assembly: GCA_031255035.1. GTDB lineage: Bacteria > Desulfobacterota > Desulfovibrionia > Desulfovibrionales > Desulfovibrionaceae > Frigididesulfovibrio. The sequence continues at coordinate 795 of JAIRTI010000025.1, read as the reverse complement.
ATACAGCGCTCGACAACTTCGGCCATCAATTCCGCCATGCCGCCGAAGTGATAGCTGATCAGGGCGTGGTTCACCTTGGCTTCCCGGGCCAGTTCCCTGCTGGTGAGTCCCCTGCCCTCCTGCCTTGTAAACAGTCGCACCCCGGCCTCTATCAATTTGATTTTGGCTGTCGGCGGCCGTTTTTTCGGTAAAAAGGTGACCGATTCCGTCATGGTTCGCTCCTGGTGGAAAAGCAATATTTTAATTGATAACAAAAGTCAACCACGTGGTTAAATTTTTCCACGAATTTTCTCCGCTCCGCAGCGGCCCGGTTCCGCAAGTAATGGAGATATTGAAAGATCCGGTGTCAATCGGCATCCAAAAGTGACCCGATACACGGCCAGCATGCCGGACAGCTTCAGATCCATTTGCCCGCATACCGGCGGACCGAACTGTAGCTTCCCTGATAACCATGACCCTGCAATTCTTCGTATAGCGAAAGCAGGGTACGGCGTTTGGAAGGCGTGAGCGCGGCTTCGGCCTCAAGCAAGGCCTCCAGCGCTCCAATATAATTGCCCAAAGCCGGATACTGCTGCTCTTTGCGTTGATACGTAAAACTTGTCTCCGCGCTACGCGCAATCTTCCGTATCGTTTTCCGTGACTTGCTGAATTTTCGCGTCGCTTCCCGAATACTCATCCCTTTGCTCAAGGCCAAACGGATTTTTCTGATCGTCTCCATTCCCAACATCTCCTGGTGTCCTCCGAAGGAAACTTTTTCCCTTCGGAAAACTTTTGTCCAGGGTGGGTCATTTTTAC
>JAIRTI010000191.1 GCA_031255035.1 Desulfovibrio sp. | reverse complement strand
GCGGCATACGGGGTGCTCGCGGTGGATGAAGGCAGCGGCTGGCCCTACGCCGTTCCCCTGTCCTACGTTCTGATGGACGGCGCCCTATACTTCCATTGCGCCCTTGACGGACGCAAGATCGACGCCATGCGCGCCAACAGCCGCGTGTGCTTTACGGTTACGGGCGAAACCGAGGCCGTGTACGACGGCGGCTTTTCAACCTGTTTCGAGAGCGTCATCGTCCAGGGCCGGGCCATGCCGGTGGAGGACCCGGACGAAAAATACCGGGGACTCTGCGGCCTGGCGAAAAAATACCTGCCGGCGGACATGGACAAGGCGGACGGAGACATCCGTAGCTCGTACGAGCGCACAGCCCTGTACCGCGTCTCCCTTGACAGGATTTCGGGCAAGGCCAAAAGGAAGAAGTAAGGGAAGCGCCGATTTTTCGTTTTGGCGTCGTTGCCTGGCGTTGCGGCAATTCTCATTTTGTCGAAGCCAATTTGATCGCATGTGGGCTCTGCCCACACCCGCCAGGACCTGGCCGGCCCTGGACCCGGCGATTGGGTGGCTGATCGTTGTGCCCTGTTGATACGTTCAGCCGTAACCCAACGGAGGGGGTCCGGGGGAAATCATTTCCCCCGGCGGGGTCCGGGGCAGCGCCCCGGCCGGAAAATTCATGAAGGAGAACCGCATGTCCAGCTTTCCCCATCGCGCTTTTGCCGGCCGCGCCACCGTTGTCGACGCCCTGTCCGCCAGCGCGCCCGAGGGCGTCATCGTGGTCTGCGGCTGGGTGCGCACCCGGCGCGACGCCAAAGGGTTGAGCTTCCTTGAGCTGAATGACGGCTCCTGTCTGGCCAACATCCAGGTCATTGTGGACGAAAGCGCCAAAGCCCACGCCGCGCTTGAGTCGGTGAACACCGGGGCGGCCGTGGCCGTGCTCGGCGAACTGGTCGAGTCACCCGGCACAGGCCAGAAGTGGGAGGTGCGCGCCGTCGACATGATCCTTTACGGCGCGGCCGATCCGGAAACTTTCCCCTTGCAGAAAAAACGCCATTCCGACGAGTTTCTGCGCGGCATCGCCCATTTGCGGCCCCGCACCAACAAATACGGGGCCATGTTCCGCATTCGATCCGAAGCCGCCTTTGCCATCCACGAATATTTCAGAGAACACGGTTTCTTTCACGTGCACACGCCGATTCTGACCGGCTCCGACGCCGAAGGCGCCGGCGAGATGTTCCGCGTCACCACCCTGCCGACGCACGGCCAGCAGGAAAAAAAGGAGCGGGACGACCCCTTTGCCGGGGATTTTTTCGGCCGGGAATGCAATCTGACCGTGTCCGGGCAGTTGGAAGCCGAAAACATGGCCCTGGGCCTTGGCAAAGTCTACACCTTCGGCCCGACCTTTCGCGCGGAAAATTCCAATACGCCGCGCCACTGCGCCGAATTCTGGATGGTCGAGCCGGAAATGGCCTTTGCCGACCTTGAAAGCGACATGGACCTGGCCGAGGACCTGACGCGCGCGGTGGTCGCCAAAGTGTTGTCCCGCTGTCCGCAGGATATTGATCTCTTTAACCGTTTTGTGGATACCGGCCTGCTCGGCCGCCTGAACATCCTGGTGAAGGAGCCTTTCGCGCGCATCACCTATGCGCAGGCGGTGGAGATTCTGCAAAAAAGCGGCAAGGCCTTTGAGTTCCCGGCTTTTTTCGGCACCGACCTGCAAACCGAACATGAACGCTTCCTGGCGGAAGAGCACTTTGGAAAGCCGGTGATCGTGTACGACTACCCCAGGACCATCAAGGCCTTCTACATGCGGCTCAACGACGACAACAAAACCGTGGCGGCCATGGACCTGCTGGCGCCGCGCGTCGGCGAACTGGCGGGCGGCAGCCAGCGCGAGGACCGCCTGGAAGTGCTTGAGCGGCGCGTCAGGGAACTCGGCCACGACATGAGCCTGTACTGGTGGTATCTGGACCTGCGCCGCTTCGGCTCGGCCCCCCATGCCGGCTTCGGCCTTGGCTTTGAACGCCTGCTCATGCTGCTTACCGGGGCGACGAACATACGCGACGTCATCCCCTTTCCCAGGACGCCGAAAAATCTTGAATTTTGAGGAAACCTACTATGTCACTGGAATTTAAAACACGCAACTGCTGGGACGTCTTCAGCAGCGCCAAAGAACAACGGGCTATCGCATCCCTGGCCGAACGCTATATTGATTTTCTCTCCCGCTGCAAAACGGAACGGGAAACCGTGGCCTACGCCAGAGAGCGTCTCGCGGCCGCCGGCTACGGGCGGAACGCGAAAGGCGATAAAATCATGCGCGATCTGCACGGCAAAACGCTTTTCATCGCCAGACGGGGCAAAGAGCCCTTGTCGCGGGGCATGCGTTTCATCGGCGCCCACGCGGACACGCCCCGTCTTGACCTGAAGCAGCGCCCCTTGCAGGAACAGGCCGGCGTCGGTCAGGCCAAGACGCACTATTACGGCGGCATCCGCAAGTATCAATGGCTGGCGCGCCCCCTGGCCCTGCACGGCGTCATCGTCCGCAAAAACGGCGACAGCGTCAACATCGTCATCGGCGAACGGCCCGATGACCCGGTGTTCACCATTGCCGACCTTTTGCCGCACCTGGCCAAGGATCAGATCACAAAACCCGTCTCCACCGCCTTTGAGGCGGAGCGCCTGAACCTGATTCTGGCGCACAAGCCCATGCCCCAAAACGGCCCCATGCCCAAAAGCGGCCCCATGCCCAAAAGCGACAAGGACGGCTCGAAAAAAAAGGAAGACGCCGCCACCGACCCCATCAAGGCGCGTATTCTGACCATCCTCAACGAACGCTACGGCGTGGTGGAGGAGGATTTATATTCGGCGGAACTTCAGGCCGTGCCCGCCGGCCCGGCCCGCTATGTCGGCCTGGACAAAGGGCTTGTCGGCGGCTACGGCCAGGATGACCGCATCTGCGTCTTCGCCGCGCTGGAAGCCCTGCTCGCAAACGGCAGGGCCGTTCCGGCGCGCGCGCAATGCCTTGTGTTCTGGGACAAAGAGGAAATCGGCTCGGAGGGGTCCACCGGCGCCAAATCACGTTTTTTTGAGTATTGCGTTCAGGATATGGCGGCGGCCTGGGAACCCAGGGCCCGCTTTGCCGACATCATGCTCAACACCAGGGGGATTTCGGCGGACGTCCACGGCGCTGTCGACCCGGACTGGCAGGAACTGCACGAGAGACTCAACGCGGCCACCATCGGCCACGGCCCCTGCTTCTGCAAATTCACCGGCCATCGCGGCAAATACGAGGCCAATGACGCCCATCCCGAATACGTGGCCTGGCTGCGGAATATCCTGGCCAAGGGCAATATTCCCTGGCAAATGGCCGAACTCGGCAAGGTCGACGGCGGCGGCGGCGGCACGGTAGCCATGCATCTCGCGGCCTACGGCATGGACATCATCGACTTCGGCCCGCCCATCCTGGGCATGCACAGCCCTTTTGAAATCGCCGGCGTCGCCGACCTCTACGCCACCACCCAGGCCTTGGAACTGTTCCTGAAAGCCTGACCTTCATCCCGCCCCGCGTTTCCCGGCGGAACGCGGCCGCGATCCCGCAAGCCCACGGACGGCCCCTATGATGCGCTACGCCTACACCCACATCGCCACGGAGGCCACAACCGGCTACTTCGCCTGTGAGCCCGAGCCCGCGCTCTCCCTGGCGGAAGCGCTGACTTACCTCGCCCGACGCCCTTTGGACGAATTCATGCGCCGGCACTGCATCCGGCGCATGCTGGCGATGTCTGCGGCCGAATGCCGGGCGGCGCTCGAAAAAGCTTCGGGCAGGGAACCGCCTTCCGCCCTGATCAGCCTGGCGCGGGAGCTTGCCCTTCTGGACCCTTCGCTCCGGGACGCCCTTGACCGCCTTGCCTCACAGCCGCTTGACGAAGAGCCGTCCACGGCGCTTGTCTACCTGAAAGCGGCCTTGTTGCCCGACGGCGACGCCCAGCGCCAATGGGGCCGCGTTTTCACCGCCAACATCCAGGCGCACAGGGCTCTGCAAACCCCTGAGTCCCTTGGGCTTGCGCCTTTGTATGAAGAGGATTGCCGGACGCCCCCAGGTCTGCCGCTTCCGCCCGGACTGACCCCGGCCTTCCTGCGGGAATTCGGCCCGGAACTTGCCCTTGTTCACGCCGAACACCGTCAGCGCCTCCCCGAAAATCTGACGCCCCACGCCCGGCCCCCGGCCGAAGAAACCGCCGCCCTGGCCGAAGAGCGGCTCTCGGCGCTGGATATCATTGCCGGACGGGAAATGCGCCACACAGCCTCCTTGAGTCCGGTCTCCCTGCTCCGGCCCTGGACCATGCGTCTGAGCGTCCGCAACGGCCGGCACGACTTTTCCCTGGAGGGACAGGCCACCACCTACGGCCGGGGCCTCTCCCTTCCGAATGCCAGAGCCTCATGCCTCATGGAGATGGTGGAACGGGCCTCCGTCTATCTGAGCGTTGACGGCGACCGGGTTCTGGACCGCCCCGGAGACCGCCGGCTTGTATACTCGCCCTATTCCCGCATGCCGCAAGAGCGCGGACCGGCCGTGGACCCCAATGATTTTCCGCTTGAGGCGCCCTACCTGGACGAGCCCCTGCACTGGATGGCCGGGCACGACGCGGCCGCCGGACTAATCTACGTTCCGGCGCAACTGGCCGGCCTTTTCAGCAACCTGGACGAGATCGCCCTCATGGACGCCCACGGGTCCACCGGCATTGCCGCGGGCAACAGCATGGAAGAGGCGAAAATCGCCGCCCTCCTCGAAATTATCGAACGCGACGCCGAAGCGACAACGCCCTTCGGCAAAAGCTCCTGCTTCACCCTTGAAGCGGACGACGACCCGGCCCTTGGCCCCCTTCTGCGCGAATACAAAGCCCGAGGCGTCAACGTGCAGTTTCAGGATCTGGCCGGCCCGCTGGGCGTGCCGGTATTCCAGTGCTTCGTAATGAGCCCCAAGGGAGCAATCGCCAGAGGCTGCGGGGCTAGCCTCAGCGCTTCCAGGGCCCTGCTTTCGGCCCTCACCGAAACCCCCTATCCGTACCTGGACGCCGGTCCCTCCGGCCCGCTGCTGCGCAAACTGCCGTCGCGATCGTACAAAGACCTGCCCGATTTTTCTCTGCCGACACCCCGGACGAACCTGGCTCTCCTGGAAGATATCTTGATCCGAAGCGGCCGTCCGCCCGTGTATGTGGATTTGACGCGCGCGGGCCTGGACTTTCCCGTGGTACGGGCGCTCGTTCCCGGGCTTGAACTGACGGCGGACCGGGATGCGTTTTCCCGCGTTCCCTTCCGGCTCTATGCGCGCTATTGCCGAATCAGCCGTCACGACAACTGATTCGGCAGCAATTCTCATTATCGAAATTTCCTTTATGGTTTGAAACCTCTCCCTTCCGGGAGATGCCAGCTTGACGCCCGGCAACGCCGGGAATACCTTTCAGGTAACCCCTTCCTTCAGGGAGGGGGCAATCCACCCGGCTCCCATCCGTCGGGGCGGAGTCGTCCGGCGGACGGCGCCGGATGTGGATTGAAACAT
>JAIRTI010000238.1 GCA_031255035.1 Desulfovibrio sp. | reverse complement strand
TGACCGGCATCATACTCGCTCTCGGCCGGTTCCTGGGCGGGAGCGCCGGCCTTATTGTCGCGTTCTTCTTTGCCCTGGTGATGAATGTGGGCGCTTATTGGTATTCCGACAAAATCGTGCTCAGGATATATAAAGCGCGGGAACTCAGCCCGACCGAGGCCCCCATGCTGCACCGCATGGTGGGGGATCTGGCGCAAAAAGCCGGCCTCCCCATGCCCCGCGTCTGCATCATTCCTGACGAAGCCCCCAATGCCTTCGCGACCGGGCGTAACCCGCGGAACGCCGTTGTGGCCGTTACCGAGGGTATTGTCCGCCTTTTGTCGCCTGATGAACTGCGCGGCGTGCTGGCCCACGAAATGGGGCATATTCTCAACCGCGACATTCTTATCCAGAGCGTCGCCGGGGTGCTGGCCTCCGTGATTGTGGTTGTCGCCAATATCATGCAGTTCACGGCCATATTCGGCGGCGGGCGAAGCGACGGCGAAGGGGGAGGGGGGATCGGCATGTTCCTGATGGCCATACTCGCGCCCATTGCCGCGTCCCTCATCCAGTTCGCCATTTCGAGGTCGCGCGAATTTTACGCCGACGCCACCGGGGCCAGACTGTGCGGCCAGCCGCTGGCTCTGGCTTCGGCCTTGGGCAAGTTGAGTTCGTACAGCAAGCAAATACCCATGCATGGGGGAAATCCGACCACGGCCCATCTGTTTATCGTGAACCCCTTTTCCGGCGGCCGCATGGCCGGGCTTTTCACAACCCACCCGCCGGTGGAGGATCGTATCGCGCGCTTGCGCGCCATCGCGGGATTGGCATGAGAGTTGCTGGATTGGCATGAGAGTTGCTACTGTTTGTTGGTATTGACTCAATCCGACAATTTTATGACAGGACCGCGACGCCATGGCCCCTTTTCGTTTCAGACTCGAACAAGTACTCCGCTACCGCAAGCGGCTTGAGGAAGAAGCCATGCTGGCCCTTGCCGGGGCGGTCATGCACAGGGACGCTCTGGCCTCGCGCCTCATCGCCATGGAAGAGGATTTCGCGGCGCAGCGCCAGCGCCTGTGCCGGGCCGAAACCCTGGCAGCCCCGGAGCGGATGTTGATTCTGGATTACAGCAACGCCCTGGCGCTTGATATCGAACAGGTCCGTCAGGCCTTGAACGAAGCGGAAGAGCATGTGGATCGCCGGCGCGTTGAAGTCGTCCGGAAAGCCAAAGATCGCGGCGTGCTTGACTCGTTGAAAGACAAGCAGGCCGCCCGCCATCGCATGCACGAACGCCAACAAGAGCAGCAAAACAATGACGAAACCGCAACCTTGCGTTACAAACCTGCCGCCGTCTAGGCTGTGCCGGCTGCTGGTCATCACCTTTGTCATCAAGCTGACGGTCCTCGGCATGCTGATTGTGGAGCCGGCGCTTCCCGGTTTTGGCTTTCTGCCCGATGAAAGCGCTTCGACCGATGATGCCGGGCGGGCCGTGGCTATAGCCGCCACCGGCGCCGGCGCTCCTCCGCCCATTGAAGCCGGACTTCCCGATGCTGGCATGCGCGCGCCCCAGGCCGCCGGCGGCCAGAGCGGAACCGGACTGCCGCCGGCCGTTCCCGGCGTAAGTTCCCCGGAACCTCCAGCTTCCGGCCCGGAACAAAATCGGGCCTTGCCCGCCATCGCCTCGTCCGGAGCTTCGCAGGCCTTGGCTCCGGCCACCGGTAACGGCACCCAGAGAGAGTCTTTGCTGGCCCCGGACGTCAGAGACGGCCTGGCCCGCCGCCAGGAAGACCTGGCAAGAAAAGAGCAGGAACTGCGCGTGCTTGAAAATGAGCTGGCTGCACGCCTTGAGCGCATGCAGATTCTGGAAAACCGCCTGTCCGAGATGATCAAGGACGCCGAGGAGACCGGTGACGCCAAGTTCAGGCATCTGGTGGACGTGCTCTCGAATATGAAGTCCAAACAGGCCGCCGCCGTCCTGGAAACGCTCGACCCGAAAATCGCGGTCAGGGTTTTGGCGGGCATGCGCGGGCGCCAGGCCGGCGAAATTCTGACCTTCGTCAAACCGGAAATCGCCGCCAAACTCTCGGAGTCCCTGGCGCGTATGCAGCTTCCCCTGCAATAGCCGTGGCCCGGCTGAAACTGACTCTGGCCTATGAGGGCACGCGCTACAGCGGCTGGCAGTTGCAGTCCGGAGCCGGCGGGCGCTGCCCGACGATTCAGGGGGAAGTGGAAAAGGCCATCGCCCTGCTGCTCGGCCGGCGGTATCCGGTTAGCGGCGCGGGGCGCACGGACGCCGGTGTACACGCCGAAGCCCAGGTCTGCCACGTCGATCTGCCGGATAACTCTACCCGCATCCAGTGGCGCAAAGCCCTGAACGCCAAGCTGCCCGATGACATCCGCATCCTTGAGGCCGCCTGGGCGCCTCCTGAATTTCACGCCCGCAATGATGCCCGCCTCAAACGCTACGCCTACAGCCTGTGGATGGATAAGGAACGCCCCCTGCCCAGGGTCCGCTCTTTTGTCTGGAACGTGCCGGCCCTTGACGTTGACTCCATGCGCGCGGCCTTTCCAATGCTTGCGGGTAGTCGGGATTTCGCCGCCTTCCAGAATCGGGGCACGCCGGTCAGACAGACCGTGCGCACGCTGACGACAATCAGTTGGCAGCCCGGCATGGTCGCCGCCATGCGTTGTCCCGAAGACTGGCCCGTTGCCACCGTCACCTTTGAAGGCGACGGATTTTTGAAACAAATGGCGCGTAATCTGGTCGGCATGCTGGTGTGGATCGGCCTGGGAAAATTGCCGCTGGAATCCCTACCGGCTCTTGTTTCATCCGGCGACCGCCGGATCTTGCCCAGCCCTTCGGCGCCGGCCAGGGGACTGACGCTTATGGGCGTCGACTATGCCGACGCCGGGCCGCCCGCAGGCTGAGTTCCTGTTCCCGGCAATTCTTATTTTGATGAAGCCAATTTTGATCGCATGTGGGCTCCGCCCACACCCGCCAGGGCCTTGCCGGCCCTGGACCCGGCGATTGGGTGGCTGATCGTTGTGCCCTGTTGATATGTTCAGTCCGAACCCAAACTGAGGGGGTCCGGGGGAA
>JAIRTI010000235.1 GCA_031255035.1 Desulfovibrio sp. | reverse complement strand
GAGCGCAAGTACCTCATGTTGTGCAACCACTGCGAAAATCCCGCCTGCGTCAGGGTCTGTCCCACCCAGGCCACCTTTCGCAACTCCGAAGGCATCGTGGTCATGGATTACCATCGCTGCATCGGCTGCCGTTTCTGCATGGCCGGCTGTCCGTTCGGGGCGCGCAGCTTCAACTTTGAAGACCCGCGTCCGTATATCGCCGAGACCAATCCGCGGTTTCCCACCAGGATGCGCGGGGTTGTCGAGAAATGCACCTTCTGCTCCGAGCGTCTGGCCGCAGGCGAGCTGCCGCTCTGTGTCGAGGCCTCGGACGGGGCCATTACCTTCGGCGATCTCACCGACCCTGAATCGGACGTGCGCAAAGTCCTGGCGGAAAACTTCACCATCCGTCGCAAACCCACTCTGGGCACCGAGCCCAGCGTGTACTACATAATGTAGGAGGGCCGCCATGATTGAAAAAGTACTCAAGGGAAGACCCTCATTCTACCTCTGGCTCGCCGCGCTCGGCGGCCTGATCACGGTTGGCGCGGCGGTGTATCTGTACCAGTTGTTTGTCGGCCTGCGCATCACCGATCTCTCCCGCGACGTGTCCTGGGGTTTTTACATCGCCCAATTCACCTACATGGTCGGCGTGGCCGCCTCGGCCGTCATGCTGGTGCTGCCGGCCTATTTCCACCACTACAAGAAATTCAAGAAGATGATCATCCTTGGCGAGTTCATGGCCATAGGCTCGGTCATCGTCTGTATGCTTTTTATCGTGGTCGACCTCGGCCAGCCGCAACGGGTGCTCAACGTCATGCTCCACCCCACGCCCAACTCTGTCATGTTCTGGGACATGATGGTGCTGACCGGCTACCTCATCCTGAACCTTGTGATCGGCTGGGTGACGCTTGAGGCCGAACGCCACGACGTCGAACCCCCCAAATGGATCAAACCCGTCATCTATCTCTCGGTGTTCTGGGCCTTTTCCATCCACACGGTCACGGCCTTCCTGTACGCCGGCATTCCCGGCCGCCACTACTGGCTGACGGCCATCATGGCGGCGCGCTTCCTGGCCTCCGCCTTTTGCTCCGGTCCGGCGCTGCTTTTGCTGCTTGTCATGGCGCTCAAGCGGGTCAGCGGTTTCGACCCCGGCCGCGACGCCATCAGAACGCTGACCAAAATCATCGCCTACGCCATGGGCATCAACATCTTTTTCTACTGCCTTGAGATATTCACCGCCTTCTACAGCGGCATCCCCGGCCACATGCACCCCATGACGGCGCTGTTCGCCGGCCATGACGGCCATGCGCTCTGGATCAACAGCTGGATGTGGGCGGCCGCGGTCATGGCCATCATCAGCTTTTTGTTCATGGCCATGCCCTCCACCCGCGATAACGAAAAGCTTCTGCCCTTCACCCTGGTGATTCTGGTCATCGCCACCTGGATCGACAAGAGCCTGGGCATGTTGTGGGGCGGCTTCACCCCCAACACCTTTGATGAAATCACCCCCTACGCCCCGAGCGTGCCCGAAATCCTCATCGGCATAGGCGTTTACGGCATCGGCGCGCTGTTCGTGTCCCTGCTCTGGAAGATCGCCCTGGACGTCAAAAAAGAGGCCGGCACTTTCGACCTGCCCGCCTGAAACGGATAACTGATTGCTGAATGAACAGGGTCCCGGTTTCGCGAGAAGCCGGGACCCTTAGCCTTCACTTTCTTAACCGGCGCATTGTGCTGGCCGGCGGAGGCATCTCCTTTGGCATAGCCTTCCTCATAGCCTTTCTCATATTGCATCAAAGTCCATCTCAGGCTATCCTCTTGTCGAGGGGTCGCCTGTGCGGATATCTGAAAATTGCCTCTCACTCATCCCCCAAAATACCATGCAGCAGCGATCTATTCCTATAAATCCCACGGTATTACAGTGGGCTCGTTTGGAGGCCGGACTAAGTCTCCATGAGGCCGCCACGCGTGCCAAGGTCAAACCACCTCGCAAAAAGAAAGATGAACCCGCATTGACGGCGGAAGATAGGTTGGCGGCTTGGGAAGATGGCAAAGATACCCCCTCGCTTAGCCAACTGAAAAAGATTGCTTCCGCATACCGCCGTCCGCTACTTACGTTTTTTTTGGCGAAACCGCCGCAAAAAGTTGTTGCTATGGCGGATTTTCGTACAGTGGGGAATAGACTATTCCCCACCGATAGCCCTGAATTCTCTGCCTTACGGCGTAGAATCATCCTTCTACATCAAGAACTGCGTGCTTTGGCTGAAGACGCCGGAAATCCAAAACTGCCCTTTATCGGCTCTCTTTCCGAGAATACACCTGTTCAACAATTTGTCGGCACACTTCGAGCTGCCCTCAGGGTCAGCGTTGAAGAACAACGGCGTATACGCAATGAAGATGCTATGTTCGGCTATCTGCGTGATTTAGCCCATAACATGGGAATATACGTTCTTTTGGAAGGCAATGTCGGCAACCACCATTCCAATATCCCGGCGGAGGAATTTCGCGGTATAGCGCTGGCGGATGACTTAGTGCCTTTAGTTGTTGTTAATCCCAATGATGCCAAGGCGGCGATGGTGTTTACCCTGATGCATGAGCTGGCGCACCTTTGGCTGGGCTCCAGCGGGGTGTCCAACTTCAATGCTCTGGGAAACAACGGCGGTGATGGCAGCCACGAAAAACTCTGCAACAGCGTTGCTGCTGAATTTTTGGTGCCTGAGGTTGAATTACGAGCCAAATGGAAAACGCCAGAAGGAGTGCTTAGTCATTCTGTCGATGCTGCTGCAAAATATTTTAAAGTAAGTGGAGCTGTTATCGGTAGACGTTTGCTGGATATGAATATTATCGACGACCAAGAGTACGGAAGTATACTCGCCTTTTATAAAGCCAGATGGGCAAAGTATAAGGAAAACCAGTCGCAACAAGAAGGAGCGCCAGGCCCTGCTCAAATGGCAAAATATAGGCTTGGCGGGAAAACCATACAAACCTTCATTGTCGCAGCGCGTGAAGGGCGTATCGGACTTCAGGACGCCGCTCGTCTCATGAACCTCCCTGTCTGCCGCTTTGAACAGGTGATGAGATGACCTATTTTCTGGATACCAATTTCCTGATTGATGCAAAAAATTTGCATTTTCCGATCAATGGAAAACCGGAATTCTGGACTTGGCTCATACGGTTGGGAAAAGACGGCGTTTTAAGGATACCCGAAGCGGTACACAATGAGGTGGCTCGCGGTAATGACGATTTAGTGGAATGGGTCATTAACCATCAAGAGACATTTTCCTGTAAAACTGCGGAATGCGTCTTCTCCTTGCCACATGCACTTGCCGGGTATGGAAATCCCACCGAAACAGATTTAGAATTTTTAAGAGCCGACCCTTACGTTATTGCTCATGCCATGGCAACCGGCGGGACTGTTGTGACTGGAGAAAAACCCAAAGACACAGCGGTGATCAAAAATAAAAAAATTCCGACTATCTGTGAATGCCTCCGTGTTCCGTGCCTGACACTCCCCGGCTTTATGTGGGAATTACGCAGCACTATGCCCGCATAAGCTGACCCCGCACTATATTTTCAATCGGGTTCAAATCTGGACTATATGGAGTCAGATACAAGAACTCAGCACACATTCCTTAATATGCTTAATAAGCATAATGAGAATTGCCGCATCCTTTGAGCAAGTCTGCCGGGCAAGTCTTTTCTTTCGGCGGCAAAACGGCTAATATTCCGCGTGCAAGGCTTTTTTTCTGCGGGTTTTCGCGAAAGAGCGCGGCACGGCAATCAGCTTCAGTCAAGGAGGCGGGCATGCGGATGACGGTACTGGGCGGCGGCAGTTGGGGCACGGCTCTGGCGCATCTGGCCGCCGGCAACGGCATGGACGTGACCATGCTGGTCCGCGACGGCGCCCAGGCCGAGGCCGTCAACAATCGTCATGAAAATCCGCGCTATCTGCCCGGCCTGGCCCTGAACCCCGGCTTGCGCGCCGTTACGGACGAAAAAGAGGCTTTGCGCGCCGCCGATCTGTGTCTTCTGGCCGTGCCCTGCCAGTTTTTGCGCGAGGTTTTGCGCGAGGTCGGCCCGCTGATTCCGGCCCACGCCATTCCCGTCTGCGCGAGCAAGGGCATTGAAGTGGCGAGCCTGAAGCGCATGTCCGAGGTGGTGGCCGATGAACTGCCGGCGCAGGCGGCGCGCTACGGCATTTTGTCCGGCCCCTCTTTTGCCAGGGAAGTGGTGCAGGACAAGCCCACAGCGGTGGTGCTCGGCTGCGCCGACGCGGCCCTGGGCGAGAAGCTGCGCGATATCTTTTCCACGCCGCGCTTCCGGGTGTATTCGAGCACGGATGTGGCCGGGGTCGAGACCGGCGGCGCGGTGAAAAACGTCATGGCTATCGCGGCCGGGCTGTGCGACGGCCTGGGCCTGGGCGACAACGCCAGGGCCGCTCTCATCACCAGAAGCCTGGCCGAGATGAGCCGCCTGGGCAAGGCGCTCGGCGCGCGCGGCGCCACGTTCATGGGCTTGTCCGGCATGGGAGATCTGGTGCTGACCTGCGCGGGCGATCTGTCTCGCAACCGCCAGGTGGGCATGCGCCTTGCCGCCGGGGAATCCCTGGCGCACATCACCGGCGCCCTCGGCATGGTGGCCGAGGGCGTCAAAACCACGGAAGCGGTGTGCCGCCTGGGGCGGCTGCACGGCATCGAACTGCCCATCGCCAGCGCCGTACACCGGGTGATCATCGAAGGCGTGCCGCCTCTGGCCATGGTGGGCGAACTTATGAGCCGCGCCTTGAGGGACGAATAATGTCTGTGGTTATGGGCACGGCCGGGCATATCGACCACGGCAAGACCTCCTTGATCCGGGCCTTGACCGGCACGGACTGCGATCGTCTGGATGAGGAAAAACGCCGGGGCATTACCATCGAGCTTGGCTTTGCCGAGCTGGCCTTGCCGTCCGGCAGAACCATTTCGGTGGTGGATGTGCCTGGGCATGAGCGCTTTGTGCGCGCCATGGTTTCCGGCGCCAGCGGCATTGATTTCGTGTTGCTGGTGGTGGCCGCCGACGAGGGCGTCATGCCCCAGACCCGTGAGCACCTGGAAATCTGCGGCCTGCTGGGGATCGACAAGGGCATCGTGGCCCTGACCAAGGCCGATGCGGTGGATGCCGACATGCTGGCCCTTGCCGAAGGAGACGTCAGAGATTGCCTGGCCGGCACCTTGCTGGCGGATGCCCCTTTGCTGGCGGTTTCCTCCGTGACCGGGCAGGGCCTGGATGTACTGGTCAAAGCCCTGGCCGATCTGGAGTCAACCCTTGCGCCCCGGCGTTCCCGGGATATGACCCGGCTGCCGGTGGATCGTGTTTTCACCATGCGCGGCCACGGCACCGTGCTGACCGGCACCCTGGTGGCCGGAAGCCTGGCCGTGGGCCAGAGCGTCTGTCTCTACCCCAAAGGGCTTGAAAGCAATATCCGCGCCTTGCAAAGTCACGGCGGTTCGGTGGAAAGAGCCCCGGCCGGCCGGCGCACGGCCGTGAACGTGCCGGATATAGCCGTGGATCAGGTGGAGCGCGGCGACGTGCTGAGCCTGCCGGGCATGCTTTTTCTCTCCAGCCGCTGGGCGCTGCGCCTGACCTGTCTGCCCTCGTCGCCAAGGCCCTTGAGGCACCGGGCCGAGGTCCATTTTCATCACGGCTCGCGGGCCATGCAGGCCAGGCTCTATTTTGCCGATCGCGACAAACTTCAGCCCGGCGAGAGTTGTCTGTGCGAAGCGCGTTTCAGCGGGCCGGCCACAGGCGTGTTCGGCGATCGCTGCGTGGCGCGCTCGTTTTCCCCTCTGCGCACCGTGGGCGGCGCGCTGTTGCTGAACCCCCTGGGCGTTGACATGCGCCGCCGCTCGCAAGGTTTTGCCGAGCGCTGCGCCCTGCTTGCCTCGCTGCCCGACGCCGCCCCGGAAGAACGCGTCCTGGCCCAGTTGCTGTGTACCGAGGGCGCGGGCAAGGGGTTGTCTTTCGCCCGGCTGCGCGTGCTCACCAATCTTGACGGCACGGCCCTTGAAAAGTCCCTGTCCGCGCTGTCGTCCCGCGCCCAGGTCGTCTGTCTGGACAAAGACGACAAGCTGTACCTGGCCGAAAGCCTGGTGGAAACCGGAGCGGCCGCCTGCCGGGCCGCCGTGGAGGACTTTCACGTCCGCTATCCCGAAAAGCAGGGAATGCGCCGGGGCGAGCTTCTTTCCGGCTGGGGCAGGAATATGCCTCCCAAGCTGGCCAATTTCATCATTGAGCGGCTGCTCAAGCGCAACGTCCTGACCAGAGCCGGCGAATACCTGCGCCTGACCGGGCACAGCGCAGCCTTTGGCAAAGACCAGGCCCCGCTGGGCGAGGCCCTGCTCGCGGCCTATAAAGAAGCCGGCCTTGCGCCGCCCAACACCGGGGATTTGCTGACGCGGCTCGGCGTCAGCAAAAAAGAGGCCGCCCCCGTGCTCGCGGCTCTGCGGGCCTCCGGCGACCTGATCCGGGTGACCGAAGGCGTCTGGTATGACGCCGCCCACCTGAAGGAAGCCGAACGCCTTGTGCGCGTATGGTTTGAAACGCACGACAGCATAGACCTCGCCGGCCTTAAATCCTTAACCGGACTCTCCCGCAAATATCTTGTGGCTCTCCTGGAATACTTCGACGCCGCGCGCGTCACCATGCGCATCGGTGATGTCCGGCGGTTGCGGCACTGAAGCGGATTAACTTTGAAATACAATGCCTCCGGCGGCCGGGGCTTTGCCCCGGACCCCTCATTAGGAGCACACAGCGTTTCAATGTTTAAAATGCCTCAGGGGGAAGATGGCGGGCCGGAGAGTGTTCAGGGGCGATCAGCGCACGCGGACCATGTTTTTGCCGCGATTTTTGGCGTCGTACAGGGCGAAGTCGGCGCGGCCAATCAGGGCTTCGGGCTCTTCGCCCTGGCGATAGGCGGCGCAACCGATGCTGATGGTCACGGGCGGCAGGTTGCCGAAGCTGTGTTCGGCGATGGCTTTACGCAATTTTTCGGCCATGCGGATGGCCTGGTGCTGAAGGGTATACGGGGCGAGCACGGCGAATTCCTCGCCGCCGTAGCGGCAGGCGATGTCGTCGCGCCGCAGGAAGTTGCGGAGAAGCTGGCCCAGCGCGGTGAGCACGGTATCGCCGGCCAGGTGGCCGTGAACGTCGTTGATGCTTTTGAAATCGTCGATATCCATCATCAGCAGGGAGAGTTCCGCGCCGGTGTCCAGGGAGTGCTCCATTTCCTTGCGCAGGATTTCCATGAACGAGGCGCGGTTCTGGAGGGAGGTCAGGGCGTCGAAGCGGGCTTTGTGTTTGTAGACCTCGATATCGTTGTGGAGCACGCGCCGTTCGAGGAGCTGTTCCCTGGCTTTTTGGAGGATGCGGGCTCTGTCGACGAATTCGTCGCTGAGCAGGCGCACGGCAAGGATCTGCTGGCCGTTGAAGCACATGGCGTTGGCGATCAGGGCCTGTTTCCCGGTCTGCATGTCTTCTTCCTGCCATATGCCGGAAGAGAGAGAGCCGTTTTTATTGCGCATGAAAAAGAGTTCGGCGTCATCCAGAAAAAATTCGAGCATGACCGAATCGTGCCACGGCTCACTGGTCGGCGTGCCGTCTTCATTGACGAACATCCGCCGGTAAAATTCGGGAACGTGGCCGTAAAGCTCGTAGCGGCGCTCGCCCGTTCTTCTGAGCACGGCGATATCCAGGGTTTCGAGTATGGATTCGGCCAGTTGGTCTTTGCGGGCGGGAACGTCGGAGTGAACGGCATCATCCATGTCCGGGCCCTACAGCATGGCGTTGGCCAGAGAGTTGAAAGAGTCGGCCACGGCCAGTCCGGTTTTGGCGCTGGTTTTGATAACGGGTATGCCCTGTTGCTGAAGGCCGGCCAGTTGGCTCTCCCGCACTTCCCATTTCGGGGCGATGTCGGCTTTGTTCACCAGCAGGGCGTGGGGCACGGGCCCGATAAGGTCGATGGCCAGAAGCCGAAGCGCCAGCGCGATGTCAAGGGTATCCCGGCGGGTGCCGTCGGCCACCACAAAAAAACCCATGGCGCCGCGCAGGTAGGAAATGTTGACGTCAACATAATCGTCTTTCCCTTCCAGGTCCCAAAGGACGATGGTCATATCCTGGCCGCCCGCGTTCAGGGCTTTTTTGCTGATCTTCACGCCAACCGTGGAAAGATACCGGTCGGCGAAGATGGAGTGGACATACTGCTGCACCAGAGCGGTTTTACCGACGGCAAATGCGCCAAGCATACAGGTTTTTTTATTAAGCATCGCAATTCCTTAAAGAGTTCATTGGCGAGGCGTATTTGAAAGCCGCGCCTCAACGAAAGTATGTAATATGGCCCTGCATAAACTATCGCTGAAAAAAACACAAGATTTTAGAACCGATTGTCGCGAGCAAATGATATGACCGGGATAATTTAGCCGCAATGCTCGGGCGGCAATTCTCATTATGAGCCTTTGTGCGGCCAACTGTGAAAGGCAGTGCCTCCGGCGGCCGGGGCGCTGCCCCGGACCCCGCCGGGGGAAATGATTTCCCCCGGACCCCCTCAGTTTGGGTTCTGACTGCGCACAGCAACAGGGCAGCACTTCAGTCACCCAATC
>JAIRTI010000230.1 GCA_031255035.1 Desulfovibrio sp. | reverse complement strand
GCGGGACCAATCGAAGGCGCTGCCCAGGCCGGAATCTCTTCAGACGGACGGCTTGAAAGCCTGGAAGAAATTGAGCGCAGGCATATAGAACTTGCCCTTTCCAGTTGCGGCGGCGTCATCTCGGGTCCGCGCGGAGCGGCCTCGGCGCTGAAAATACCGCGCTCCACCCTGCTCCACCGCATGCAAAAGCTGGGTATACGCCAAAGCAGAGCATCCTGACGGCATTGATAACATGTCAAGGACAGGGGCCGGCGCAAAAAAAAAATTTGCGCCGGCCCCCCATAGTTTTTTTCGTACCAGCGATAAGCGGGATAACAAACGGTTTTTGTCTTGCCGCCAAAAAAAGATCAAGGATGTTCTGGAAGTTCTCGGCGATGGCCTGGGTTGACGAGAAACAGCTTGACGGGTCAAAGGGAAGGGGATAATGAACTTTGTTCATATTCTCGAAGGAGCTTTGACGATGAAAAGAACATATCAGCCCAGCCGCATCAAACGCAAACGGGTTCATGGATTCCGCGCCCGCATGTCCAGCCCCGCCGGCCGTGAGATTCTGCGCCGCAGACGCGCCAAAGGGCGGAAAAGATTAGCGGTCTGAACTTTTCCCGCGAGCGCGGACTGACGGAGCGCCCGGATTTTTTGCGTTGCTACAGTGAAGGCCGGCGTTACTTTTCGCGCGGCTTCGTGCTTTTTGTCAGGGCCAGAGAAAAGCCGGAACTGCCCTTTCGCCTGGGTATGGCGGTGACCAGAAAAACCGGTTCGGCCGTATGGCGCAACCGCCTGAAGCGGCTGATACGAGAGTCTTTCCGCCTTGGACAAGCCCTTGTCCCTGGCGGATGCGATTATGTGGTCGTCCCGAAACGAGGACTTGACCCGCGCGCCCAAACGCTGAACGCCGTCCGCGAAGACCTGATGCCGCTCCTGGCCGCCGTTGCCGCGTCCACCCGCCAAAATCCGGAGCCCGTATGACCGTTTCACTGTTGTTGCGCACCTTGGCTCTCGTGCCGGTCCGCCTGTACCGGTATTGCCTTTCTCCCCTTTTTCCGGGCTGTTGTCGATTTTACCCCACCTGCTCCGCATACGCCAGCGAAGCGTTGCTGACCCACGGGGCGCTCAAAGGCTGTCTGCTGACGCTGTTCCGACTCCTGCGCTGTCAGCCGCTGAGCCACGGCGGGGTTGACCCCGTCCCTCCCCGTGGCGCCTGGACCGCGCGGGCTGAGCGAAAACGGGCGGAACAAGAACCACACTCCCTTGCCGCCCAAGGCGTCTGTGATTGTGTTCATACCAAGCATTGAGGAAATGTAACGCATTATGGAAAGCAAACGTCTTATCCTGGCTGTTGTCCTATCCATTGCCGTCTTTGTCGTCTGGCAGGCTATTTCCTATTATATGGGCTGGTTGCCGTCGCAAGTAGCGCAGCGGCGCCAAAACGCCACGGAACAGGCGCCGCAAGCGGCCGCCGTTCCCGGCGATCCGGACTCCGCACCCGAGGCACCGGCACCCGCCGACGCCCTCGCGGTCCAGCAACTGGACTCCTTCATCCCCAGTGAAGGCCGCCTTGTCACCGTTGACACGCCTCTCTATCGGGCCGTATTCCACAGCGGCGGCGGCATCTTGCGCCAATTCGTCCTGAAGGACTACCGCGTCAGCCTGGACGAGAACACCCAGCGGGTAAACCTTGTGAGCGACGCCGCCGCTGGACAGGCGCCCATGGGCCTGCTGCTCGACGGCCTGCCGACCTGGACCGGAACGGCGTGGGCCCTTGAAGGGGACAACCTCAATATCGGCGCTGACGGTTCGGGCGTCTTGCGCTTTTCCACGGAGATCAACGGCCTGCGGCTGATCCGCGAACTGCTTTTCACAGGTGACGGCTACACCATCACGGAAAAGCTTCGCGTCGTTTCCTCCGAGACAAAAGCCGTGAACCTGGCTTTTACCTTTGATTCCTCCGCTTTCAATACCGATCTCAGGACTTCCGTTTTCGCGAAGGTGCGCTATGCCGTTTTCGGCGGCGCCGAACCTGGGCTTGAGGAAAGCCAGCACAACCCCACCCGCGTTGCCTGGTTGCAGGACGGCAGCTACAGCGAGGAAAATTCCCGCGCCACCCTGGCCGAAGGCGAGCTTGTGCAGGGCAAGGTCTCCTGGATGGCCGTCATGAACAACTATTTCATGGGCGCCGTGAGCATGGATGACGAAAGCGCCAGCGCCAAAGGCCGTCTGTTCGGCGACGTGTACCGCGTCCTGATCGGCAAAACCGGCGTTGTCGCCTCTCCCGGCCGGGACGCGCAACTGGAATGTTCATATTTTCTCGGCCCCAAGGAAGCAAAGCGGCTGGAAAACACCCCCAACCACCTGGACAAAGCCCTTGATTACGGATTCTTCTCTATCATTGCCAAGCCTCTGATTTATCTTCTTGATTTCTTTTATCGCTATGTCGGCAATTACGGCCTCGCCATTATTCTCATGACCGTCGTCATCAAGCTCCTTTTCTGGCCCTTGTCGCAAAAAAGCTATAAATCCATGCAGCAGATGAAACAGCTTCAGCCCAAGATGCTGAAACTGCGGGAAAAGTACAAGGATGACAAGGAAAGCATGAACCGGGAGGTCATGCAGTTGTACAAAACCTACAAGGTCAATCCCGCTGGCGGCTGTTTGCCCATTCTTGTGCAGATTCCAGTGTTTTTCGGATTGTATCAGGCGCTGCTCAACGCCATAGAGCTTCGGCACGCCGCTTTTATTCCCACTCTGCCCTTCACCGACATGCCCTGGCTGGCGGACCTGACTTCGCCGGACCCCTTTTTGATCACGCCGCTGGTGATGGGCGCAACCATGTTTCTCCAGCAGAAAATGACGCCCATGCCGGGCGACCCGACTCAAGCCAAGATCATGATGCTCATGCCCATAGTTTTTACCGGGTTGTTCCTCACTTTCCCCTCGGGGCTTGTGGTTTACTGGCTCGTGAACAACGTCATATCCATCGGCCAGCAGTGGTGGCAGCTCCGCCGCAAGACGGCCTGACGGCGTTGCATTGACGGCATTCAGTCCGGGTCGGGTGAACGCGCTTTTTCTGACGGCGCCTGAGCGCGTGCCGCGTCCAAACGCGGCCGCCGCGAGGTTACCATGAATCAGTACAAAGAATTTGAAGGTAAAAGCCTTGATGACGCCATACGCGAAGCCTGCGCTTATTACGGCGTCGCCCGTGAAAAGCTGGAAATAGAAATTCTGAATGACGCCAAAACCGGCATTTTCGGCCTGGTGGGCGCCAAAAAGGCTATTGTCCGCGCCGCCCGCGTCCACCTGGGCGAAGCGGTCAGCGCGATCATGGAGACGGACGGCGCTCCCGCGCCGGCCGCGAAATCCCCTTCCGGCCGGCCCTCCGGGAACGGCAAAGACAAAAGCCGCGCCGGCAAAGAGGAGACCGCCGGGGATAAGGGCGCTCCCCGCGGCGAAAAACAGGCCGCCACGCCGCGCCGCGGTGAAAAGAAGGCCGCTGACGAGCAGCGGAGCGCCGCTCCCCGCAAAGCTTTAAAGAGTCCCGGCCAATCCTCTTCGCGATTCCGGTCCGCTACGGGCAAGTCGTCCCTGGACGCCCCTTCCGTGAAAGACGGTCCGGATGCAGGCCTGTCCCGCGACGAGCTTCCCGAATTTGACCTTGCCTCGGCTGATAAGGACGCCCTGTTCAAACACGTGGGAAACGTCATTCTGCGGCTGGTGGAACCCATTGTCGGCCCCGTGCCCTGCCGCGTCGAGATCAGCGGCAAGCGCGTACGGGCAATCCTCGATTGCGGTGACGCTTCGGGGCTTCTCGTGGGCAGGGACGGGCAGACTCTGGCCTCGATTCAGTATCTGGCCTGCCGTATTCTCGCCCGCGAGCTTGGCGCGTCCCTGCGGCTGCATGTCGATGCCGGCAGCTACCGCGAGCGGCAGGACGACAAACTCCGCGATCTCGCCCGCTCCCTGGCGGCCAGGGCGCGGGAAAGCGGCCGGGCGCAAAGCACTCGTCCGCTCACCGCCTATCAGCGCCGTATCGTGCACCTCGCCCTTGAAGAAGACGGCGACATGGTCACCCGCAGCAAAGGCGAGGGAACGCAGCGGCGCGTCGTCATCTCTCTGAAACGGCACGATGCCGATCCCGCCCAGGAGGAGGACGGGAATCCTTCCCCTGAAGCCGTTGACGGCGACAGCCCGGACGGCTTCGGGCCGAGCGGCGCGGACGGGGAACGCGAATAAACGCCCGGCGTCTTCCCGTCATGAGCGAGGCTTCCGATACCATTGCCGCCATTGCCACGCCTCCGGGCGCCGGGGGCATCGCCATCGTGCGCCTCAGCGGCCCGCAGGCGCGGGTCATTCTTTCCCGGCTCTTCCGCCCGTCAACGCAGGCGTCTGACGCCCCCTTCGCTTTTCGTCCGCGCCATATGCATCACGGCCGGGCCCTGGACGGCACGGGCGCGGTGATTGACGAGGCTCTGGCCGTGTTCATGCCCGGCCCGCATTCCTTCACCGGCGAGGACGTCTGCGAATTGCACTGCCATGGCGGCCCCGGCGTCAGCGCGGCCCTGCTGGAGGCGGCCCTCGGCCACGGAGCGCGCGGTGCCGGTCCCGGTGAGTTCACCCGCAGGGCCTTCCTGAACGGCCGTCTGGATCTCGCTCAGGCCGAGGCCGTGGCCGAGTTGATCAGCGCGCCGACGCGTGAAGGCGCCCGCCTGGCCGCCGCGAAACTGGACGGCTCTCTCTCCCGCGAAGTACGGGCGGTCCGATCGCTTCTGGACGCTCTGCGCATCCAGGTAACTCTGGCAGTCGACTTTCCCGATGAAGAGGCGGAACTGCTTAATCGCCAATCTTTTCGCGAGGCCGTGGTCAACTGCGCCGCCGCCCTGGAGCGGCTCCTCAACGCTTTTGCGCGGGCCAGACTGTGGCGCGAAGGCGCGACCGTGGCGCTCACCGGCCGGGTCAACGCGGGCAAATCCAGCTTGCTCAACGCGCTGCTGGGCCGGGAGCGGGCCATTGTCTCCGATAGCCCCGGCACCACCCGCGACTATATTGAAGAAAGCGTCAACCTTGGCGGCCTGCCCGTCCGGCTTGTGGATACCGCCGGATTGAGGGCGGACGGCGGCGTGGTCGAGCAGGAAGGCATCAACCGGTCGCGCGCCATAGCCGGGGACGCGGATCTGGTTCTTCACGTCGTTGACGCCACGCGGGGCTGCGCGGAGACGGATGCGGAGTTTCTGCGCCGGCACCGGCAAAAAATCCGCGAAGGCCGCCTGCTGCTCGTGCTGAACAAAACAGACGCCCTCAGCCCGCCTCGCGACACGGATGGCCCGCTCCCGGCCATGGCCGCCGCCGTGGCCTGTCTTTGCGAGTCCGCGTCCGAAGCTTCGGAGCAAATCAAAGCGCGCGAGCTTGCCGGTAGTTGCTGCCTGGCGGTGTCCGCAAAGCAGGCGACCGGGCTTGACGAACTGGCGGAAGCCGTCTCCCGCGCCCTCCACGGTCCGGGAAAGGTGGAGAACGCCGGAGACGTGGCGCCCAATCTTCGCCAGTCCCAACTCCTGGGCAAGGCGCTTCACGACCTGAACGGCCTCAGGGAAGCTCTGCTTCAGGGCGCCCCGCCCGATATCCTCGGGGTGCACCTGGAAGGCGCGGCCGCCTTCCTGGCCGGGGTGACCGGAACCACGGACAACGAAGCCCTGCTCGATCAGATATTTTCCTCATTTTGCATCGGTAAATGACCGCTCCGGCAGCGGCCAAAAAGCAGCAATTCTAATTTTGTCGAAGCCAATTTGATCGCATGTGGGCTCTGCCCACACCCGCCAGGGCCTGGCCGGCCCTGGACCCGGCGATTGGGTGGCGGGAGTGTTGCCATGTTGATACGCGCAGCCGGAACCCAAACGGGAGTGTTGCCATGTTGATACGCGCAGCCGGAACCCAAACGGGAGTGTTGCCCTGTTGATACGCGCAGCCGGAACCCAAACTGAGGGGGTCCGGGGGAAATCAGTTCCCCCGGCGGGGTCCGGGGCAGCGCCCCGGCCGCCGGAGGCATTGCCTTTCACAGTTGGCGAATGGGGGGCCGCAAAAAGCTCATAATGAGAATTGCCGGCCAAAAAGCCCCCCCGCCGGATCCGACAGGGGGGCTTTTGTTATTCGCCGCGTAAGCGCTTCCTTGAATCAGTGTCCTTAATCCCCTCTAGTCGGTACTGACCACGAGATCGCCGCGGTTGAACTGGAAGGAGGCCAGGAAGTCGCCCCCGAGGGTCAACAGGCGGTACTGGGTGGCAACAATGTTTTGCTGCGCGGTCACAAGCTGGATGGAGTAGCTGAACAGTTCGTTTTCAGAGTCAAGCACATCCAGGAGGGAGCGCTGGCCCACGTTGAACTGTTCCAGATACATATCGCGCGTCCTGGTGCTGTAGTCCACCGCGTCGGCAAAATGCCTGGCCTGCTCGCGGGAGGACATCAGTTCGCTCCAGGTGGCCTCGGTCTGTTCGATCAGGCTGTCCACCAACGAGTTCAGTTCCTGCCTGGTCTGGCGGGCTCTGGCCTTGCTGCCCTTGACGTTGTAGTAGTCATAGCCGCCGTTGAAGAGGTTCCAGTTGGCGCGAAGCATGACCACCATGCCGCCCTGGTCGTCAAGAGCCGAACCGACGCGGTAATTATAGGTGGGACCAGCTTCCAGGTAAATCTGGGGCGAGAAGGCCGAACTATCGAGCCCGGCCTGGGCTTCGGCCGTCTCGATGTCCGAACGCATCGTCTTAACCTTGGGATTGTCATACTGGCTGCGGGACAGGGCCGATTCCAGACTCGGATAAGCCTCGGCGGGCACGGTCGGGGCCTCCACCATGCCGGGTTCCTTGCCGGTCAGCTTCTTGTAGTTGGCAATGGCCACTTCAAGAGCGGAGCGGCTTTCCGCCAAAGAGGCCTCGGTGCGGGCCAGACGGCTCTGGGTCTGGGTGACGTCGGCCATGGTCGAAGCGCCGGAACGGTGCCTTTCATGCTGGGAAGCCAATATGGACCTGTGGTTTTTCACGTTGAGTTCGGCCAGGGCCACGATGCGGCGCTGGCGGTAGACCTCGACGTGCGCCAGGACGGCGTCAAGGCCAAGGGCTTCGGCGTTGTCGTAGAGGCGGCTTTCAGCCGAATCGAGCCGGGTCTGGCCCATGCGCACCCGGTTTTTGGTCGCCATGCCGTCCCAGATGGTCTGGGAGACGGTCAGGCTTGCTTCGCTGCGGCTGTAAAAGTCGCGGTTTGATTGCCGGTACTGGCCGTTTTTGTGGGTACGCGTTTTTGAATCGCTCCATTGTTCCATGCCGAAGCCGGCGCGGGCGTCCACTCTCGGAAACCAGCCGCTCCGGGCACGTTTGAGGTCGTGCTCAGCCGCCTGGTGATATTCCTGGAAGCTTTTGATCGTCGGGTTATACGCGAGCGTCGCGGCCACCGAGTCGCGCAGGGATGTCGCCTCAACGGCAAGGGCCGGCGCGGCGGTCGCGAAACAAAGAATCACAACGGATCCAATGAACGCTTTTGCGGAAAATGTTTTTTTCATGACCTGACTCCTTGGCGGCGCGTCCCGGCGTATGTATCACATCGCCGCGTCCTCCGCCGTGCAGTGTAGCAAAAAGAAGAATGCCGTTGGCAAAGCCCCAACCTCCAACAATTTCGGATACCACTGCATCAGGCCTCGAATAGAGCAAATGCACCTGAAAAGCGCGTTCGCTCCGCAAGAATTTGCCGTCAAATCCTTGCTCTGAAACGCCGCCGACGGCCTTTGCGGCCGTCAGGCGGACATTTCAAAGGTAAAATGCTTCAGCCGAAGCTTTGCGCACCCCCGCAAAAATCAGCCGCCCGGCATGTGCCCGAGCAGACACCCGAGCAGGCGCTCCGGCAGTATCCTTTTTTTCGTCCAGAGGACGATTTTCTTAAGATATTCACAAAATTTGTTTCATTGTCAATAATTTTCTTTTTCAATTTATCACTAATATGCAATTTGATAACTCACATTGCATGTTTTTTATGTTTTTTTCTTGATAAGTGACAGGTTTTTAGAAAAACTTGGATAAGATAATAATTGCCCTTTTCCGCTTTTTTTTTCATCAAAATTTCCTTTATGGTTTGAAACCTCTCCCTTCAGGGAGGGGGCAATCCACCCGGCTCCCATCCGTCGGGGCGGAGTCGTCCGGCGGACGGAGCCGGATGTGGATTGAAACA
>JAIRTI010000148.1 GCA_031255035.1 Desulfovibrio sp. | reverse complement strand
GCCGAAGCCGGTTTTGCCGCTGCTTCTGATGACCAGGACGGCGTTTTTGAAGCGCCGGTCGCCTGGCGCACGGCCCTTGAGGCCATGCTGCCCTTTTTGCCTGACCGGGCCCTGCTCTTCACCAACGACGAACGGATGACGCTCGATTTGCGCGACAACGGCATGTTGCGGCCCTTCCCTGAAGACAGGGCGGCCCGGTTGGCGGGCTGGCCCGTGGAACTGACGTCCGGCTTATTGTACGCGCAACTGCCGGCCTACCGGCTTGTGGGCAGAAAATCGCCGCCGCCCGAACGCCCGTGGCTGTCGCGTGAGATTGAAGTGCTCGCCGCCCGCCCCATGGGCGGCTGGGCCAATGCCGGGGAGGACGGATGACGGGGGTCCTGAAAAGTCCTCCTGACTTTGCCGGGGAAGAAGCGTCCGGCCGCCTGCACGGGCTTGTCTTTGACATTGACGGCGTCATGCTTGATTCGCGCACGTCGAATATGGAATTTTACAACCTCATCCGCCGGGCCGTGCAACTCCCCCCGCTGACGCGCGGCGAGGAAGACTATTGCCAGATGGCCACGGTTGAGGAATCCCTGGCGCACATCATACCCGCCGAATACGGCGACGCCGCCAAAGAGGCCTGCGCGCGGATCAACTACGAAGAACAGATATTGCCGCTGCTTTCGCTTGAGCCGGGGCTGCTTGAGGTCTTGCACTGGCTTCAACTGTGGCAGGTGCGCCTGGCGATTTTCACCAACCGCAGCAGCACGGTCGAGGAACTTTTGCGTTATTTCGGCCTTGAGTCCTTTTTCGACCCGGTGATGACGGCTTCCGCCTGTCCTCCCAAGCCCGATCCGGCCGGTCTTCTGACCATCCTCGACCATTGGGGACTCGCGCCGGACGACATCGCTTTTCTCGGTGATTCACGGGTGGACGCCATGGCGGCCAAAGCAGCGGACGTGCCGTTCTGGGCTTTTCGCAATCAAAGCCTTGCCGCGCGCTTGCATGTGGACGGCTTTTTCAAGCTGATCTCCTGGATTACGCCCCTTGTGGAAGGGCGCTGAACGGTATAACAAGGGAACCATGGATTTAAGGAATCTCCAAGTTTTTGTTTTGGCCAGAGCGGAGTGACTTTGAAATACAATGCCGCCGGCGGCCGGGGCAAAGCCCCGGACCCCGGCAGGGGAAATGATTTCTCCTGGCCCCCTCATCAGGGGCGCGCAGCCTTTCAAAGTTAAGACGCTCCGGCGCTTCCCAAGATAAACAGGCCCCATGCGGCTCTGTGGAGGAACAATGGGCGTTTTGCTTGAAGCGGTTGACTTTGTCATAGGCGCGTTGATCAATATTTACTTTTTTATTGTGCTCGGCGCCTGTCTGATTTCCTGGGTCAACGCCGACCATTACAATCCTATTGTCCAGGCTTTGCGTAACCTCACCGAACCGGTGTTCTGGCGGGTCCGCAAGTATCTGCCTTTTGTGGTTATCGGCGGCCTGGATTTCGCTCCGGTTGTGGTCATGATCGGCCTCAAGGCCATTCAGATTCTCATTTCCGGCTTGATTAGACAACTGTACTAGCGAGGTCCGCTTTGCCCCATGGCCGTAAACCGCGTTGATTTGCTCAATCACACCTTTTCCCGCGCCTTGCGGGGCTACGATACGGACGAGGTTGACAACGTCATTCAGGAAGTCGCCGATACTCTGGCGCGCCTGGGGGACGAACGGGTCCGCCTCGCCAATCGCGTGGCCCAGCTTGAAGAGCGTATGGCCGAGTATTCCGAGCGGGAAAACGCTCTCAGGCAGACCCTTCTCGCTTCCCAGCGAATGATGGAAGATTTGAAAAACGCGGCGCAAAAAGAGGGGCAGCTTATTATTGAAGCCGCGCAAAACCACGCGGAGAATTTAACGAATCAGGCAAATCAAAGGCTTGCGCGTATTCTTGATGAAATTTCAGAAGCGCGTAAACTGAAAGCGCAGTTCGAGTTCAAGGTGCGTTCGGTTATTGAAGGCCATTTGAAGCTGCTTGAACTCGGGCAGATGGAGGACGCGCGCATGGAACGCGCCACCGCCGCCATCAACCGTCGGAGCATGGAAAAGCCGGGCCAGGCGTCCGCCGATGCGGTGAAGGATGCGGAATGAAGGCTCGCTTCCGCCTTTTGTCGAACTTGGGGCAAAAGGCTGGTACCTGCGGGTGCGCGTACAGCCGGGAGCGAAAAAAACGGCTTTCGCCGGCGTTCAGGAAGCCATGCTGCGTGTGCGCCTGGCCGCTCCGGCCGTAGAGAACAAGGCCAACAAGGCCCTTGTCGTCTTTATCGCCAAGTCTTTGGGAATCAGGGCGTCACGCGTGTTGCTGGTGTCCGGCGAATGTTCGCGGCAAAAGCGGCTGCTGGTCGCGCCGGGAACAGAGCCCGATTGGAGCGCGCTCCTGACGTGAAGTTTTTTTGAGGAAGGGCGATCCGATTCGCGGACGCTCTCAGCCGAAGGTCACATTTATACAACCGGAGGTCGATTGTGGAAAGAAAAGAGATGGAATTGTTGGAAAAACTGGCGCCCACCCATCCTGATTTGAAAACCTTGTGGGACGAGCACATACTGTACGAGAAGCAACTGGAAAAATTTGAAAATAAGAATTATCTGACGCCCACAGAGGATCAACAGGCCCGCCAGTTGAAAAAAATGAAGCTTGACGGCAAGACCAAACTGGTCGCCCTTATCCGCGAGTATGCCGGGAAAGAAGCATAGCCTTACGGCTTTTAACCCAGAACGCAGCATGATTCCGAGAGCCGCCCCGCGCGGCTCTCGGGCTCTTGGAACCGCGTCCTGTCGCGGAAGTACCGGCGTAGGAAACGGGGCGGTAATTCTAAATTTTGTCGAAGCCAATTTGATCGCATGTGGGCTCTGCCCACACCCGCCAGGGCCTTGCCGGCCCCAGCTTCGTACCTGGACCCGGCGAATGGGTGACGGGAGTGTTGCCATGTTGCTGCGCGCAGCCGGAACCCAAACTGAGGGGGTCCGGGGGAAATCATTTCCCCCGGCGGGGTCCGGGGCAGCGCCCCGGCCGCCGGAGGCAT
>JAIRTI010000111.1 GCA_031255035.1 Desulfovibrio sp. | reverse complement strand
TCCATGCGGAAAACCGCCTTGAAGGAACGGGACGCATCCGCCGCCAAAGTGCCGAATCTTCCGGGCTGCCAGAACGTGGCCCGCGCCGTGGCCGCTCTGCATGACGCGCACAACGGTTTTCTGACCGGGGTGCTGGACGCCTTCCGGCAAGTGGACCTGCTGGCCTATACGCTTTCGCCGCATGAGGCGCTTCGGGAAATACGGCTGGCCATTGATCCCGGCTTCACCAGCCGGACGTGGATGCCGCTCATTCCCGGCGATCCTCTGCCGCTGCGGATGCCCGACCCGGACACCTCGGCTTCGGAACTGCTGCGCAACGTGATCTACCCGGATTTCAAGACGCAGCTTTGGCCGCGCGAGGGCCATGTGCTTTCCCGCAGCGCGATCCGGGTGGGTGACAGGGTGTTCGGGCCGCTGATCATGACGCTCATGCCGCAGACGCCCAAGCCCTTTCAGGATTTTTTCCGGGTGCTGGCGCGGCGGGATGAAAAACTGCCTTACCGCATGTCCTTTCTGTTGGAACCCGGTGGTCTGAACATGGGCCTCAAACCCACGCTGGCCTCTGTCCTGGCGTTTACCAGTTCCGACAACAAACGCTTCGTCAATGCGGTGGAAAAACTGCGCGCCCTTGATTTGGAAGGTATGTGCTGCGTGAAATACCGGATATGCCTCTGCTCCTGGGCCGGAATCAGGGAAGACTTGCCGGAAAAGGAAGCCCATCCGCTGCTCAGACGGCGGGTGGCGGAACTGTCCAAGGCCGTGCAGGGTTGGGGGACCACCGATGTTTCCGAAGCTGTCGGCGATCCGCTGCTCGGCCTGACCGCCACGCTTCCGGCCATGATGCCGTCAAGTCCGGCGCCGGTGACGGCGGCGCCCCTGCATGACGCCATCGGGATGCTCCCGTTCCGGCCCGCTTCGCCCTGGAAAGAAGGGAGCCTTTTGCTCCGCACCCAGGACGGCAAGATCATGCCCTTTGCGCCGAACAGTTCGGAACAGGCGGCCTGGATTGACATAGGCGTGGCTCCGATGGGCGGGGGCAAGTCGGTTTTTCTCAACGCCCTGAACTTCGCCTTTGTGACGCAGGCGGGGCTTTCCCGCCTGCCCTGGGTGTCCATTGTGGACGTGGGGCCGTCTTCGTCCGGCCTGATAACCCTGCTCAAAGAGTGTCTGCCCGAAGGGAAAAAGCATCTGGCGGCCTATCACCGGCTGCGGATGACGCCGGATTTCGCCGTCAATCCGTTTGATCTGCCGCTCGGCAACCGGAAACCGCTGCCGTCGCACAAGGCGTTTCTGGTCAACCTGCTGGCCCTGTTCTGCACCTCGCTGGAAGAAGGGGCCGCGCCGGGCGAAGGCGTTCCGGGACTGCTTGGCCGGGCCATTGACCTTGCCTACGAGGAGCTTTCCGACCTTTCCAACGGCGGCAAGCCAAGGGCATACCGGCCCAATGCCTTGCCGGAACTGCACCGGCTTCTGCTCAACGAAGGCATTTCCATAGACCAGAACACCACATGGTGGGAGGTGGTGGACGCCCTGTTTGATCGGGGATTCACGCATGAAGCCTTGCAGGCGCAGCGTTTCGCCGTGCCTCTGCTGGAGGACGTGTCCAAGCAGGTCAACCAGAACAAGGGCATTGAGAACACCTATGACGCGAAAACCCGCCAGGATGTCTGGCGCTCCATCATCGACGCCATTGAAGCCTATGTGATTCTGAAAGAGCCTACTCGTTTTGATTTGGGAGACTCGCAGATCGTGTCCCTGGATCTGGATGAGGTCGCGCCGCGCGGCGGGGCGACAGCGGAT
Source organism: Desulfovibrio sp. (assembly GCA_031255035.1). Lineage (GTDB taxonomy): Bacteria > Desulfobacterota > Desulfovibrionia > Desulfovibrionales > Desulfovibrionaceae > Frigididesulfovibrio. The sequence continues at coordinate 2,399 of JAIRTI010000111.1, read as the reverse complement.
CGGCAGGCTGCGGTCATGTATATGCTGGCCCGGCATGTCCTGGGTTCGCGGTTCTTTTTGATGCCCGACGATGTGAAGCTGATGCCGGAGCGCTATCAGCCGTATCACGCGGAGCGCATTGAAGCGATCCGGGAAGATCCCAAGCGGCTATGCTACGACGAGGCCCACCGCGTTACGAAAAACACCTCTGTTTCCGGTCAGCTCCAGGCGGACATGACCACGATGGCGCGGGAGTCGCGTAAATGGAACTTGGGCATCGGCCTGTACACGCAGTCCATTGACGATCTTCCACCCATCATCATCGAACTTGCGACGACAATACTCGTCCTGGGCGCCGGCACGGACAGGGCCATTGCGGACATTGCCGGGCGTTTCGGCCTCAACGGGGCCTGCCAATACGCTCTCAGCCGTTTGGGCAAGCCCGGTCCCGCCGGTTCCAACCTGATCGCCGTATACAGGACGGGTTCGGGCACATCGCAGCTCGTCCTTTCCCTGACCATAGGCGGGCAACCCCTGTGGGCCTTTTCCACCACAACTGAAGACGTGGCCATCCGCAATCATCTCTACAAGCGCCTGGGGCCTGCCGAAACCCTGCGGCGTCTGGCGGCGCGGTATCCGGGCGGTTCCGCGAAAGCGGAAGTGGAACGCCGTCGCCGTCTGGTGGCGGATGAAAGCGGCGCGGACGACGAAGTGACCAATGTGATTCAGGAAATCGTCAACGAAATAGCGAGGGCATCATGAACATGAAAAAACTCTTTCTCATATTGAGTCTGTCTTTGTTCCCTGCCCAGGCATGGGCGGCGGGCTGCAACTGCGGCGCTATTCAAGGAATGATCACGATGGCGCACATGCAGACCACGCAAACGATCAACGCCTTCACGGCATCGGAAGCCGAAGCCATCCGCTCGGAAATTCTTCTGGCCGCGCAAAACATCATCGGCACGATCAAAACCGAGAGCGCGACAATCGTGCGGGCCATTGTGGGCCTGAAAGAAAGCAATGCCGCCATTATCAAGGGGCAGGCGGCGGCATCCGAAGCCATGAAAACCGAGGATATGTACGGCAAGGCTTCTCAGCCCTCCGGCTTATGCGGAGCGAGTTCCGTTGGCGCGGGCCTGCAACTCAGCGCCCAGGCCGCGACGGAGGTGCGCGGGGCCATGCGGGACAGGCAGCGGGAATACTCCAGCCGGGCCGGGGCGCGGCCAGTGGAGTTCCTTGACCGGATCATGAGCGACGAGCACCCGGACGCCGGGGCCATGACGGACTCCCTGTACCCCCTGAAGGACACGCTGACCGAAGATCAGGTGGCCGAAGCGCACGAATCCATCACAACCTTAACCAATCCCCGGCCTCTGCCTGTGGTCACGGACGCGCAGCGGGAAACCCCGGCGGGCCAGACTTATGCCGCCGCCCGCCTGATCCATGAGGGCCGACTGGCGGTGGTCACGGAAACCCTTAACAGCCATGTGGTTTCGCACGCGCCCACGCTGCCGGACGAAGTGGCCTCCTGGGCGCAAAACCAGTGGTCAGAAGCGGGCGGCAGCGGCACTCCCCCCGGCCTTGTGGATGGAAAACTCTCGGAAGCCGGGCTGTACAAGCTGCTCACGCAGATGCGGCTCGGAAATCCGAACTGGTTTGTACAAGTGACGAGCGCGACGGAAGCCGGGCTTTTGCGTGAACTGGTCATGATGCAGGCCCTGCAACTCGAACTTACCCGGAAAAACAACGAATTGCTGGACCGTCTGGCCGTCACCGCCTCTCTGGATTTCCTGACGCGCATGGAAGGCACGGACGGCAAGTCCATGACTGACCTCTATACCCGCATGGTCGGGGCGCAACAATAGGAGCGCGGTATGCGGGCTGTGGACAAAACTTCCGGGACGGAACGGCTATTCCGTCGGCAGGGCCTCGATTTCCGCGACAGTCAGGCCGGAGACTTTGGCGATGACGCTGACGGGAAGCCCCTCTTTACGCATATTCGCGGCAATTTCGGCCTTGCCTCTGGCTTCGCCTCTGGCTTCCGCCAGTTCCATTCGGGCTTCTTCATCCCTGCGGGCTTTGTCCCAGGATTCTTTCTGGCGGCGTATAATCTCGTCCGCGCTCATTTCCATCAGCCGGGCCACGGGTTTTTGCAGTTCGACATATGTCCGCTCAAGCATGGCAAACTCCTCCTTTGTGCCGGAGGCCAGGAATTTCAGCCAGGGCCAAACTTTCCTGCCGTCTTGCGTCACGGGTATCTTACTCAATTCCAAAATATGAAACTCAAGGGCATCCGTCAATACGATGCTCCCGTCCTCGCTGCGCAGCTTGAAAGGGGTGTGATAATCCCTCGTTTCCCTGAACAGGGTAAAATCCGTGATCAGCACGGAAATCACCCGGTTGACGGCTTTATAGGGTTT